>CALKXC010000267.1 GCA_938004025.1 uncultured Leucothrix sp.
CTTCGCCAATCAAACGAATATCAATGGCGCGACCGGCTGGCCCTGTCGCAGGCTCTTTAAATTGCAGGTTAATGACGATAGGGATATCACCCGTATTTTCCCGCCATCGAGGCGTGAATTCTCGCAAACTGGTATTTCGAAACTCAGTCTCAAGAAAATCCACACTAATGGTTGCAATGTGTGTACCACTTTCGGATGAATCAGCATTTTTATTGTAAGAAACTTTGACGTTTTTAACTAAGCTCTGGTCATTGGCATCAGCAAATTCATCTCTTGTCTTTTCAAGGCTTTTGACTAATCGTTCAACGACCGCCTCTGTTTTCTCAAGCGGTGAGCCTTGCGCTAGTAATATTCGCGCTTCAAGCACATTACCTTCTAGCGATGGAAACGCTTTAAACTTTAGCTGTCCTGTGACGATCATCCCAATTGAAATAATCAACAAACCAATCGCAATACCGACCGTTGCATACCGAAAACGAATTGCGCCGGCCCCTAGTCGAGTAACTGCATTTCTTAACTTTAAGAAAGCGCCTTCAAACAGCACACGCCACCTCGGCAACTGTTTGTTATGTGCATGCTCTAAGGCATGGCGTAAATGATTGGGTAATACTAAAAATGCTTCGATTAGACTGATGGTGAGAACAGACAGCAACACAACTGGCAAAACGCCCATCACCTGCCCGATATCCCCCTTCATCATCAACAGACTACCAAACAATAGCGCTGTTGTAAGAAACGATGAGAACACTCCACGAATAACTCGCTTAGTGCCTGTAACAACGGCCTCTAAAGGGTCACGACTTTTTTCATATTCATGAGAAATACTTTCAGACAATACAATCGCATCATCCATCAGTATTCCGATCGCCATTAGCAACGCGATCATTGAGATCATATTGATACTAACCCCAAACAAACTCATCATCGCTAGGCCACCCAAAAAAGAAACAGGCAGACCAAGAATGATCCAGAAAGTGTAACGCCAGCTAAAAAACAACAACAGAACGAGGCCAGCTAATAAAAGCCCTTGCCAACCATTTTCAAGTAACAATTGAAGACGATCATTGACTATCGTTGCCCTGTCATTGCTCAAAATCATCTGCGTAGAATCAGGCAAGATGGCGTTTTCTTCATCAACAAATGCTTTAACCGCCGCGAAAACTTTCAAAGTATCATCGGTGGTATTTTTACTAACCTGCAAAATAGCTGCGCGCGCACCATTAAACTCAATACGCTCTTCTGCAAGATCAAAACGATCTTCGATTCTAGCAATATCACCTAGACGTATCTCTCCGCCTTTATCGGTATTTAAAATCACTAGATCAGCTAATTCTTCAGCGGTATTCCTAGCGTTAGAAAAGCGGATTTGATAAGACTTATCAACACTCTCGACCGTACCCGCCGGGAGGTCCACCGCTTGTGACTGAATAAGGTTTGCTACTGTCTGAATGCTCAAACGGTATTGCAACATTGTCTCAGGATTAATAAGCACATTGAGCTGGTGAGTTGAGAACCCCTTAACATCGACAATAGGAACACTGGGTATCGCCACTAAATGCTTCCGATAATGCTCAGCAAGGGCCTTTAACTCAGAAGCCGTCAAATTCTCAGAAGTAACAGCAACATCAACCACAGGATCAGTTCGACCCTGCTTTGTAACTACTGCGTCCTCAACCTCTGCTGGAAAATCACTAATTTCATCCACTGCGGATTTGATGTCATCCTCAAACTGCTTGATGTCACCGCCTTCCTGCATTTTTAGCGTTAGCACCCCCACGTTATCGCGAGCTTCACAACTTTGCTCATCAGTGAAGCTAATACCATCAGTTGCGTCTTCTAAACGCGTACAAATCGCCTCCTCTACATCCGCAGTACTAGCACCAGGATAAGCAGCCGTGATAGTAAAAGTATTTCGCTCAATCGCAGGAAAGGTCTCTTTGTTCAGCCCAGACAAAGACGCTAAACCCAACGCAACAATTGCGACCATAACGATATTCGCAGCCGTTGGATGTGAGGCAAAAAAGCGAATCATAAGGCTAGCTCTCCGGCTGCTTGTTGGCGAAACAGCTCGTACTCTTTCTCAGTATCGACTGCTTTAATCGGAACACCAGATATTACTGGCACTAAGTCGCTAGTAATAATTCGATCGCCAGCAACCAACCCACTTTCAATAACAACTAAATCACCCTGAACAAACGCTACAGACACAGGCCTTATTTCGAGCTTATCTTCGGCATTGACCAAGTAGACTCGTCCTTCATGCAGTGACTTACGAGGTATTACCAAACGATTTTGTAACGGTGCCTTAAAATCGACAGCGACGTAAAGCCCTCTCAACAAAGGTGGACGCTTACCAAGAATCACACCATCGTATGGGTTTTCTACTTGAACCGTAAAGCCGATCGTATCGCGACTTGGATCAATCGCTTCGCCAATCCTAAGCAGTTGAGCATCCCAACTAGGGGTCGTCACACCTGACACTAAGCGCACTTTAGTATCGAGTTTTATCTGACTCATTACCTCCTGCATGCGTTGAGGGGATGACAGGTTATCTGCTTTTTGACTATAAGCACTTAGCAGCTGCCCAGCAGACCTAATCGACAACTGAGCCTGAATTTCGACTGCATTTGTCCCTAATACCTCAAACAACTGGGCACCCACAGACACAAATGCACCTTCCTCGGCCAGCACTTCCCCAATACGGGAATCAAACGGCAAGCGAACCGAGGTACGAGATAAAGAGTCTTTCTTCTCGGCAACCGTGCTTTGTGACTGCTGAATCTGAGCATTAATAGCGGCTCGACGACTTTTAAACGTATCCAAGTTTCCTTGAATATCCTGCACGGTAGAACTTAGCTGTAGTACTTTTTGCTGCTCGGCATCCAAAGTAGAGCGAGCAATGAGGCGTTTATCCCAAAGTGTTCTGACCCTGTTATATTCTTGCTGACCTAATGAAAGATTACGTTTTGCAATATCCAGTGAGCTTTTAGCGCTTCTTTCTTCTGCTTCTAACTGCCTAAGTGAGGACTCTGTATTGGCCAAACCTGCTTTACTCTGCCCCAGTGAGATTTCAAAGGTCGTTGGCTCGATACGTAAAACTTCCGTGCCTTTTGGAATACTCCCACCCTGCTTAAGCCTCGGATGAACATAGGTAATCTTTCCACCAACTTCAGCTTTATATTTCAAACTAACCGAGGGCTCAACATTGCCATAAGCTACCGCTCTAGCACTAAAAGGAATTGATTCTACCGTCATTACGCTTGCCAGCCTTTCAGGGAATGTCTTTACCTCATGCTCCAGAGGTGCCTTATTTTGCATCATCATACGAACAATAAAGATTGCTCCTATAATAGCGAGGGGCAACAATAAAATTTTGGGGAATAGTTTCTTTTTTGAAGTCATATAGTCAGCTTTCTCAATGGGGAATTGTGCTGTCTCCATGCTATCACGCGATATTAATGGAAAGCACTCTTAGGCTGACTCAGGAGGACAGATGTTACATGTTGTTACAACTTTCTACTAAGCAACAACATTACTCATCCTTTTGCTTATTGCGCCGGAACAACTTAAAGATGGTAAACGAGGTTCTTGGTAGATAAGTATAACTCGTCCTTTCCGTCAACGTGGGTCTTGCCAGCATACGGGTAAGACTAAAACCCACCAATATTAAGTGAGCTAAAGCAATAAAGGCGAACAGTGCCGAAGGCCCATACCAGTCGATTAATGTGGATGTCACATAAGGTGCAAATATCGCCCCTATTCCATAAATAAACATCAGCGAAGCATTTACTTCGACTGACTTTGCAGAATCAGTAAAGTCATTAGTATGAGCAGAAGCTACCGAAAAAATTGGGAACGTGGCTATTCCAAATAGAGCCGCACCGATGAATATCGCATAAAAATCCCCCGCCCCCATCATTACAACACCGCCACAGACCAAAACACTTAGTGCTGACAAACCAATTAAAACCCAGCGCCGATCGTAACGGTCAGCTAACCAACCCACTGGAAACTGAGCAATAGCACCACCGATTAACACCGTTGCCAGAAAATAACCAATTTGTAGATTATTCAATCCGACGCCTTGCCCATAGATTGGGCCAACCATACGGAACGAAGAAGACGTTAGCCCTGCAATCATGACACCTGCAGCCCCTAGTGGCGAAACCAACGCCGTCTGTATAGGGCGCAATCGAGGCGCCTCAGGTGTTTTGGGCTGAGTGTTAGTGGATAGCGTTAATGGAAGCAAACAAGCACAGCACAGGATGCCTAGCAGGTTGTAGGACAAATAAGCAGCTGGCTCCAAAATACCAATCATGAGCTGTGCCATAGAAGAGGCCCCAATATCCACCACTCGGTAAAAACCCATCACCTTACCGCGGTTTTTATTGGTCAGCATGGCTTGCATCCACGCTTCAATGACGGTGTAACAACCCGCGATACACAAGCCAGTCATGACTCGAAGCACCGTCCAAAACATTGCATCAGGAACCATTGGGTGTGCTATAGCCCCCATTGCCCCACAAGCTGCAAAGACAGCAAATGAACGGGAGTGACCAACAGCACCCATTAGTCGAGGTGCCCACCAACAACCCACAAAGAAGCCGAGGAAGTGCGCAGAACCTAACAATCCAATCTCAGGCTTGCTGAACTCCAACTTTAAGCCGGATAAGACATCCAAAGGACCAATAGCGCCGGAACTGAGCTGGAGCAGCATGACCGAGAGAAACAAAGGAACAAACGTTAGCAGAACGCGCATCGTTGATCACATCAGAGTGTAAGGTAGATAGCTTCGCATAGTAGTGAAAAAATGCTTTGAATACTATGTGAGGGCGTGAAGGCTTGGTATATAAATTCACTCACTCAACCTGCGGTTGAAATGATTCGCCGAATTCATATACCAAGCCTTCACTTTTTATCTATGGGCCAAGATTTTCAAAAGAAACTACTTACTCATGAATGGCAGCTGCAACAATTTCTTCATTACTTTCTTTAAATCCAAGCCTTCAAACGGCATCCACAGCAACTTCAAGAGAGAAGTCTCGCCTCCTTCATATTGCGATAAACCAATCTTCATGTTGTGATGCCCATGTTTGGGCTGTGCAACATAACTGCCAAAAATGCGATCCCACCAAGGAACGTTAAACCCGTAATTGCTATTGGTTTCACCAACGATAACGCTATGGTGTACACGGTGCATATCGGGCGTAACAATGAATAGGCGTAAGATATTATCAAAAGGCACTTTGATGTTACTGTGATTGAACAACGCTGTTGCATTGAGCAAAATCTCAAAGATAACAATCGCCATTACTGGAATTCCAAATAGAAGAATCGCAGCGAATTTAATCAGCATAGATAATACAATTTCCACAGGATGAAAACGCAGAGCGGTACTAGTATCGATAGCATTGTCACTGTGATGTACTTTATGGAGACGCCAGAATGCGGGTACGACATGGAAAATACGGTGCTGCCAGTAGATAATCAGATCTAACAAAATAATAGCGATGAGAACTGGCGTTTGAAATCCGAGTAAAGCGATCTCTTGGTCAGCCACATAAACCGCAAAAATACCTGCCGTCATAGGCAAAAGAATTTTCACTGCAATACTATCAATAACAACGAGTGATAAGTTAGCGGCAACACGTTTAGGCTTGCTACCCGGCATGACTCGACGAGGAATCAAAAACTCCAAAGCGCTAAACAAAATCAACAAGCCAAGAAATACACCTAGGCGAATTAAATTTTCATTTTCCATGGCACAGTTTTCGCATTCATTTAAGAAGAATTAATTACGATTGAAGCACAGTTTCAGATACTAAAAAAGCAAGAACAAAAATGATTAAATAAGCACAGCTATAACATCAGCAATATCCTATTTATTAAAAACAGCGCCTTCCGACCCTGAATGCTAGCATTTAGAGAGGCGAAGCTATTTTTGATAAACAGGGTATTGCGGAAAAGAAATATGATGGTGGGGCGTGAGCGATTCGAACGCTCGACCAATTGATTAAAAGTCAACTGCTCTACCGACTGAGCTAACGCCCCTCGTCAAGAACGGCGTATTATAAAGACCGCTCTTTCATTTACAAGGTCTTTTTTACAAAAGTT
>CALKXC010000268.1 GCA_938004025.1 uncultured Leucothrix sp.
GTGGTACGGCCATTCATGCCTTCTTCAACGATTTCGACTTCATCCCCCAGCACGCTAGCCATTACGCAGGGCCAGCGGGTTTTGTTATCGTAGCGCTGATCTGTTTCAGGGTCATAGCCCCATGTGTTGGAGTCGCCAAAACACAAGATTCTTTGCATGTTATACCTCTCAGGCTTTAAGCCTTGCATTACTATTGCAGTCTATTATACGCAGACTCATTCTCTGAAAGGTTGTCGTTATTCATTTACTTCAAAAGGACTAATCGCTTAATCAAGCCGGTAACATCACCTGCTCTTTACCCAAACGAATCCATGTCTTAATCGTTCCTAGTGGCTGACCTAGTTTTGCAGCGAGTTCAGCATGTGAGTAGCCGTGGTAGCAAGACAGGATTAGGCACTCACGCTGTGCTTCTTTTAAACCTTTCATCGCTTGAATAACTCGTGAAAGCTCTGTCGTAACTAGGTGTTCTTTTTCTGGCGTAGAACCTTCAGACTCTAAGTTTTCAATATAGTCACCACACTCATCTTTATAGTGGCGAACTTTAAGTGCGCGTAATTTATCTCTAGCTGTATTGGTAGTAATCGTGCGCATCCATGTCATTGCATTGCTTTTGCTAGCCTTGAAGGTTTCTGCTTTTTCCCAAATCTTTAAAAAAGAGTCCTGCAAAATATCTTCTGCTAACGATTCATTCTTTAGCATGCCCATCAATACGCTAAATAATCTAGGTGACGTTGCATCATATAATGCTTTGAATGCAACTTGGTCTTTGTCAGCACTGCGAGTCAATAAATCATTTAAGTCAATCATCTCAATTCCCTTGCTTCGGTTAGCGAAGCCTCTGTTTCAGAACATGGTGAAACGATACCGAGCGGGCATTTTCCATTCTTAAACTTTTTATAAACTTTCTATTGAGTAACTATATCTTCTTCAAAAAAGGTAAAAAAATAGATAAAAAAAAGCCCAGCAAAATGGCTGGGCTTAATCAATGCACTTAAAGGAGGAAAAAGTGCACGAGGAGGAATTACACTGGATTAACTAGTTAATGAACAATTACATCTGGTGCGAATATTGTCTGTCCCTCCGTTTCTTAAGTTTTCTCAACGCTGTCCTTGAGGCTCTTTCTAGGGCTTCTCGGATGCTGGCATACGCATTAGCATTTTTCTTACTGACCACAATCGTTGCATGATTGGGCAGTTGGACCTCAACCACACACTCTTTCTCTTGCTGCGGGTCATTGGTATCTTTAAGTCTTACGACAAGTCGTTCCACTTTATTTGAACAAACTTTCATGGTTCTACTAGCCTGTTCTTTTATGAAGCTATTTAACGCCTCGGTTAACTCGAAATCACTTGAACGAATGACTGTTTGCATGGTTCTGATCCTCTTAGGTTGTTAACGAGTTCTATATTACATCAACGCAAAATAAAATTAATTCGAACGTTTTTTATATTATGTTCGAATTAAACTTATTATATTTATCGTGAGCGTTTATCACCTTAGCCATCCATCACCCGTAAAAATACCAAGTTTATAAATTGTTTATAATTTAAAGAAACTTCCGTGAAGTGTGTTGGCTAAACTTTAAGCCAACAAATCATAACCATCGTTCGGCTATACTCTTAAATAAGCTTGTAAACCGATCTGCTCACAGGATTCAATCATGAACCACATCGCCATTGTAGAAGACGACGCCTCGATCGCCGAAATGCTGTCATTTCACATGACCTCACAAGGCTATCAAATCACCCACTTTGCGGATGGTGAGGAGGCTCGAAAGAACCTGATGGAAACCGATTATGATTTAGTCTTGCTGGATATCATGCTGCCAAACTGCAATGGCTTGGACATCTGCAAAGCACTCAGACAACGTAGCCCTACCGTCCCGATCCTCATGCTTACATCATTGGATGGAGAAGCTGACAGAGTGATTGGTTTAGAGCTTGGTGCTGACGACTATTTGACTAAGCCTTTCAGCATGCGCGAATGTACTGCAAGAGTTAAAGCACTATTAAGACGCTCACAACTGTCTGCGCCGGTTGAAGTGGCCGCAGCAGAAGTACAAGAAAAACTCGATATTGCAGAGCTGTCTTTAGACGCTGGTAGTCGAGTCGTTACCTTAGATGGCCGCGCGGTTGAGCTCACCGCTCGCGAATTTGATTTACTGTTTTACTTAGTGCAACACCATGGACGAGTTTACTCACGTTCACAATTACTCGATGCCGTTTGGGGCTATAGCCATGACGGCTATGAGCACACCATCAATACCCACATTAATCGCCTTCGCAACAAGTTAAAACGCAGCAATGGCGAAGCAGAATTTATTCAAACCGTCTGGGGCGTGGGCTACAAATTTGTAAACCCTGAGCAAGCGGCAGACTCATGATTAAAGGCCTTTATCGTCGTTTATCGCTGGTTTTACTTACCGTTTTCCTCATTTTAGGTGCCGTATTGTTTTGGGTGTATGACAATGCAACACAGCAACTTCAGCAAGAAACGGCCCAAAAACTTCACCTCAACCTAGCGACTTATCTGGTTAACGATATCGAGCTTTACCCGGGCGATGAATTAAACCGTGAAAACGTCAAAGAGGCGTTTAATAAGGTCATGCATTTGGACCCTGGGACGGAGCTTTATGTGATCAGTCCCGAAGGCAAGGTGCTGGAATATAAAGCACCTCATGAAAAAATTATCAATCACAGCATTGATTTAGTGCCGCTCAAACAGTTTATTTCGAATGGTGATAAATTCAAACTAACGCTCGGCACAGACCCTCGTTCCAATAAACTCAAAGCGTTCTCAGCCTCACCGATTTATGATGACAAAATGGAGCTGCTCGCTTACCTCTATATCATCATTCAAGGGGAGGTTTACGATAACGCTGCCAGCCTAATCAATGCAAACCGCACGTGGTGGCTAAGTCTCAGTATTATCGGTGCGGCACTCGCTTTT
>CALKXC010000269.1 GCA_938004025.1 uncultured Leucothrix sp.
GGTGAGTATTTTTTCTGTGTTAATCGCTTTTTGTTTAGTGCGGTGAAGGTTCGTTAAGTGGGTTCCGCACCGTGGGTATGTTTGGTTTGCTCCGTCTCTTCGAATTATGGCGGAGCCAAAATTCTTATCGGGATGTCGCTGCACCAATCATACCCACGGTGCGGAGCCTAGATTTTAGTCTCTTCTTTTACATCCTGGGAAGCTGCAGAGCATTTCAAATAATAGATTAGCAGCTAGTAAAGAGGTGTTGCCTGTTGTGTCGTAGGGAGGGGCTACTTCTACTAGGTCAGCGCCGATTACGTTGAGTCCCCACATGCCTCTTATGATTTCTAGTCCTTGGGATGCGGTTAGCCCTCCGGGTTCTGGCGTTCCGGTTCCGGGAGCGACGGATGGGTCTAACCCATCGATGTCAAAGCTGAGATAGGTTGGAGTATCAGGGCCGATGACTTCGCGTATTTCTGCCATAAGCGGTTCTAGAGATTTGTACCAGCATTCTTCGGCTTGTACGACTCGTGCGCCTTGATTTCTGGACCAGTCAAAGTCGTCAGCGCTGTAGCCAGTTGCGCGTAGGCCGATTTGAAACATCTTGTTGCCTTCGACTAGGCCTTCTTCTATTGCTCTACGAAAGATGGTGCCGTGAGCTATTTTCTCTCCAAACATCATATCGTTTATATCGGCATGGGCGTCGACGTGTACTAATGCCACTGAGCCATGTTTTTTGTGTAGCGCTCGAAGGATGGGGAGGGCAACGGTATGATCGCCACCCATACTTAGCGGTTTTGCTCCTTGCTCAACAACGACATCGTAAAAGTGTTCAATAATGTCGATGGATTTTTCTAGGTTGAAGGTGTTCAGCGGTACGTCACCAATGTCAGCGATCTGAAAGCTGTCAAAGGGTGCAGCACGAGTGTGCATGCCATAGGGACGAACGAGCACAGATTCACCACGTATTTGTCTTGGGCCAAAGCGTGTTCCAGAACGGTTGCTGGTGCCAATGTCTAGCGGGATGCCGATAATGGCGATATCGAGGTCTTTTGCGGTTGGCTGTGTAGGTAATCTAAATAGCGTTCCAGGACCAGCAAAGCGTGGCATTTCATTGCCGCCCAGCGGTTGGTTGAAATTATTCTCTTTGCTTTCCATGACATCCACCTAAGTTTTTATATTCGCTCTTCGATTACTATACCGATTGCTGTTCCAATTATAGAGAAGATGCTTTAAGCGCCCGTGAAATCATTTCATCATCAGCGTTACCGCCTGAAACAATACAAATCACAGCATCCCCAGAGATATCATCACTGCGAAACAAAGCAGCCGCTAGTGCTACGGAACCACCAGGTTCTGCGACTATTTTTAATCGGCGAAGTGCATGTCCCATTGCAGTTAACGCTTCTTCATCAGTTACAGCAATGCCGGATTTGCATAAGCGATTGATAATTGGAAACGTTAATTTACCAGGTGCCGGTGTAACGATGGCATCACATATTGAAGGTGGTGGGTTATCGATAAATTGGCGCTCGCCTGACTCTATTGATCGCATCACGTCATCGTAATGCTGTGGCTCGACAGGTCTTACTTTCAGGCCAGGCGCTGAGGTTTCCAGTGCCATCGCAATACCTGACGTTAGGCCGCCGCCTCCACAGCAAACTAGCACGTCCGCCTGAGTGACACCAAGGGCTGCAGCTTGCTCCGCAATTTCTAAACCGCAAGTGCCTTGACCTGCCATTACCTCGGCATTGTCGTAGGGTTTGATTAGCGTGAGGCCGCGCTTTTCGGCCAGTTCAATACCCAGTTTTTCCCGATCTTCACCGCCTGGGCGGTCGTAAAGAATCACCTCAGCACCCAATTTTTTGGTGTTTGCAATTTTTAGAGCAGGCGCATCGTTAGGCATAACAACGACTGCTGGAACACCTGCGATTTGAGCAGCTAGCGCAATCCCTTGAGCGTGATTACCTGAGGAAAAAGCTAGTACACCTAACTTGCGCGTCTCTTCATCAATAGCTGAAATAGCGGACCATGCGCCACGAAACTTGAAGGAGCCAGTTTGTTGTAAACATTCCGCTTTGATTAAAACGCGACGCCCCGCTATTTCATTAATAAAAGGGCTTTCAAGCAGTGGCGTTAGTACCGCATGACCTTTAAGGCGGCTTGCAGCGGCTTCGACACTGGCAAAATTGATGGCTTCTTCCATGGGAATATCTCGTAGCTAGTTCAGTTAGAAGATACACGCGAGTCAGTGACAACTCAATTATTGCTTTTAGGTTGAATTATAAACAACATTTATCTCTCCAAGCTCTACACTTAGGCGGTAAATTAGAACAACGATCATTTTAAAACGGTTCTCGATCAGGAAAATATGAAATCACCTTTTTTGACAGCTTTTCTGGTTATCACTGCAGCTGTATTCAGCACCTCTATCTCAGCTAAAGATCGTATCTACATTTTGGCTGGCCAATCGAACATGATGGGGTTGGCGCACACTAAAAACCTGCCTGCTATCTACAAAGCCACCCCCTCCAATGTCTCCTTTTTCTATAAAGGTAGTCCTCGTCAATTAGCGAGGGGTAAACATATAGGTTTAGAAATTGGTTTCGCTCATGCCGTATCCAAAGCATTTCCGAACGATCGACATATCCTTGTTAAATATGCCGCGACTGGAAGTCATATCCAGCAATGGTTTCCCACTGAACCTTATTATTTGGCCATGATGCGGCAGTTGGGCTTTTCGATACGCCAGAAAAATCCAAAAATTGAAGCAATTGTTTGGATGCAGGGTGAAGGCGATACGTTTAACAAGCAGCGTGCCTCACAATATGCGAAGAACCTAAGTTACTTTATTCGTACTTTGCGCACCGATTTAAAAGCCCCAAGCATACCGTTTATCATGGGAGTCATTGACCCTATTGGGCGAGATTTTCCGGAAGTTAGCTTGGTGCAGCAAAAGCAGCGTGAAGTGAATGCCTCTGTTGCCAATACCTACCTTATACCCGCTGAGGGGATCGAAAAAATTTATGACAAAATCCACTTCAATGCGTCTGGTCAAGTAACGATGGGTAAGCGCTTTGCACAGAAATACATTGAACTAAGTAAGCGCGAAACTAAATAATGGTG
>CALKXC010000270.1 GCA_938004025.1 uncultured Leucothrix sp.
TTGTCTTTTATCGATTAAGAGTCACTTTTTTAGTGGCTCTTTTTTTGTTCGACATTTCTATTGGGAAATCCTATATCCTTAGCCATTAATATCCTTGACGCGTGAAGGCTCTAATCGCAAACTGACCATCTCCATTACAACTTTGCAGATTTCGCCATGCCAAAATTGATTGATTACCGAAGTGACACGCTCACCCTTCCCTCTGATGCTATGAAGCAAGCAATGATAGAAGCCTCAATTGGTGATGATGTTTATGGTGAGGACCCAACTATCATTGAGCTTCAAGAACGATTAGCTAAGCAATTCGGTAAAGAAGCAGGTTTATTTTTTCCGAGTGGAACACAAAGTAACTTGGTTGCAATGTTGTCGCATTGCCAGCGCGGTGAAGAAGTGATTACTGCTCAGGAATATCATGTGTTTACCTACGAAGCTCGCGGTGCTTCTGTATTAGGAGGTGTGGCTTTACACCCATTACCTAGCTCTGCATATGGCACAATTTCACCTGCTGATGTAAAGGCTGCCATCAAAGTTGATGACCCTCACTACGCCGTTTCAAAACTGCTTAGCATGGAAAACACCGTGTCTGGCTGCGTTCAACCAGACCAGGTAATTCAAGAAGCAACGCAAATAGCTCATGATGCTGGGCTCAAAACACATCTTGATGGCGCCAGAGTGTTTAACGCATCGATTGCCTCTAACACTTCTCCAGCAGAGTTATGCAAGCATTTCGATACAGTATCCATTTGTTTATCAAAAGGATTAGGCACTCCTGCAGGTTCAGTTTTAGTCGGCGATAAAAAGACGATTCACTATGCTTTAAGGCAGCGGAAAATGCTAGGCGGAGGGATGCGTCAATCAGGCATGCTGGCAGCTGCTGGGCTTTACGCATTAGACAATAATGTTGAAAGGCTTGCGGTTGATCATAACAATGCCAAAACGCTTGCTGAAGCACTCGCGAAAATTCCGCAGCTGAACGTTGACCTACAACGTGTTCATTCAAATATGGTATTCATTCATCCCGATGCAGCTGAACAGAAGGAACTAGCAGCTCATATGAAGTCGCATGGAATCATTATCGGTCAGGAGCGTTTGGTGCTTCACCTAGATATTGATGAGAGTAGGGTCAGTAAAACAATTGAAGCATTTCAATCGTTTTATGCCGATCGAAACTAAACACCTATTGAGCCTTCTCAAACGCAACAAATGTGTCGTTGTAACAGGCGCCCTGCATAATGTCTGTCCGTGAATCCGCTGACATTAAGGCATTCACGGTTTGGCCACTCCGGCTCGTTGCTTGCCAAGCGCCTTTAGGCGTATACAGAACCCCAGCTTTTACACGATCGGTTACAGCAACGGTAAAAAATACCTCGCCTAATTCATTCCAAATACGAACTTCATCACCCTGTTTGACGTTACACTTTGCAGCGTCATCTGGATGAATTTCAACAATTTGAGTCACTAATGATTCGGCCGAACCACCGAAGGTAGCATTGGTTCTATCATCAGATGATGGTGATATAATCATATACGGAAACTTTGATACCGGCGCTATCGCTTCAAATCTTGGCACACCATAGCCGTATTCGGCCTCCAATTCTTGATCAAATAAGCGAATCTTCCCCGCTGGTGTATCTGGCATCACCGTATCGCACATTATCGTTGCTTCACCTCCTGATGTGTTCATCAATATCGCTGTATTTAGAGGTATTTCACTTGGCTTGTAACCTTGCAAGCGTGGATCATTATCAGCAAAAGCCTGATCCATCAGTTGCTTATCCGTCAGTTCAAAACCTTCGTCATTAATACCAAAACGCGTTGCTAAACGTCTGAATATTTCAGTATTAGGCAATGCCTCACCCACAAGTGGAATCACAGATTCAGCACGTTGCAAATAGTTGTGGCCATAGGAACCGTAAATATCTTCAATTTCAAACACACTGGCCGCTGGTAAGATAACATCGGCGTAACGCATACTATCTGTCATAACCACATCACAACCCACAATAAACAACGACTCCTGACTCAGTGCTTTTTGCATACGCTGCTGATCTGGGTGAGTTGCAATGGGGTTATGGTTATAAATCATCATCGCTTTGATTGGAATTTCTAAAGATTCATCCAACAACAGTCGACTAATATCCACAATGTTAAAAGTGCGTACGCCATCGGGTAATAGATCAGTGCCTTCCAAGCGATCGCTGGTTCTTGGAAAAGCAAAACCAGGCTTAGCTATGACACCGGCACCGAGCTTGCAAAAGTTACCGGTTAAGGCTTGTAAAGCCATCGCAGCGCGCAAACCAGAGCCGCCACTTTTACCACGCTCTATACCATTACCAATCGAAACAGCAACGGTCTGCGCTTTAAGATAATAATCTGCTAACGCATCAAACTGGTCTAATGGCAAACCACAAATAGCTTCGATATCATCACGAGAATAATTTCTGGACTGCACTAAATATTCTTCGGCACCATCAACCCATTGATCGATGAAGCCTTTGTTCAATCCACCGCGTCGCTCAATTTCAGCTGCCAGTGCCATTGCCAAGACAACATCAGTGCCCGGCTTTATTTGCATGTATAGATCCGCACGTTCAGCAATACGAATACGCTTAGGATCAATCACAACAAGCTTACAGCCATTCTTTTGGGCTTTGCTAACCACACGAGATAAATGTAGGTTAGACACCGTCGCATTGTTTCCCCAGATCACAATCAAATCAGCAACTTCAGCCTGCTCTGGCGGCATACCCGGAGAATTACCAAACAAGCTGGCGTAAGCACCTCCCCGAACGCCGCCGCATAAAGGCCCACGGTCTAATTGTGTAGCACCAAGCTTATTAAAAAAGCGTCTGTCCAATGAACCTGCGGCTAATTCACCGTGAGGGCCTGCATAGTTAAAACCTAGAACTGACTCACCACCATAGCGATTAATAGCATCCGTAAAACCTTCATAAACAAGATCAAGTGCTTGCACCCAGCTGATACGCTTAAACTCATCAGCGCCACGTTTACCAACTCGCTGCATGGGATATTTAAGTCGCTGTTTGCCATGAACAAAGTCAGGATAGAAACGAGCAACCTTGCTGCAAATCGCATTATCGGTATAAGGGTTCGCTTTAGACCCACGAATTGAGATTATTTTCTCATCCTGCACCGTCACCGATAAGCTACAGGTATCTGGGCAATCTAAAGGGCAAACCGCAGGGCGAATTTCAGCAACACTACTCATCATAATCTCCGATATTTGATGGTTGATTAAAGAGCACAATACTGGCTAAATGGGCTAATTTACAGACCCAATACTAAACAGTTGAAGGACCCACTTTGGCAACCAACGATTTCCCATCTGAGCTATTTCTTCCTTTTCTCAATCAAGAGTCTGAGTTACCACAATACGCACTATTGTTTCGAGCTTTTCAGCAGGCAATCTTACAAGGGGATTTAATACCGGGTGCTAAGCTCCCGGCAAGTCGGCCTTTGAGCGTTACACTTAATATTTCACGCAACACCGTCAAAACAGCCTTTGAAATGCTGCAAGCGGAAGGTTATATCGACACACGCCATGGATCTGGCAGCTTCGTAAGCGCTCAGATACCAGTCCCATCAAAGCGTCTTAGCGATAAACAAAAACCGGCAACTAAAGAAACTGTACAGCCCCCTCTTTCTGATATGGCGAAACGTTTGCAACAGTTCCAAACGGGTCATTCAGATGCACCGGGAAAGTTACTTGCCCCTGCTCAATGCTGTGTCGATAGCTTTCCGTGGGAACAATGGCAAAAGCAAGTTGCTAAAGCTGGTCGACAAATGAAGTTTGCTCCCAGCACCTCAACAATGGGCGATGACCTGCTACGCAATCAAATCGCAAGCTATCTACAGGTAACACGTGGCGTTTCCTGCGATGCAGAGCAAGTGATGATTTGTTCTGGCTCGCAACAAGCACTCTATCTTTCTTTTCAGCTCCTGCTAAACGCTGATGACACTGTATGGGTAGAGGACCCAGGATACCACGGTATCAGTGGGGCAATCACTTCAGTCCGAGCAAATGAGTTCCCTGTACCAACCGATCAAGACGGATTTGAAGTTAACTATGCAATCAAGCACAAAATTGATGCACGTGCTGCAATAGTCACACCCTCTCATAACTACCCTATGGGATACACCTTAAGTTTAGAAAGGCGACTTGCGTTAATCGAGTGGGCAAAGCAACACTCATCGTGGATAATTGAAGACGACTACGACAGTGAATTTCGTTACGAGGGTCCACCGCTCACCGCATTGCAAGGATTAGGAGGAGAACACTGCGTCATCTACGCCGGCACTTTCACCAGAATTCTACATCCATCAATACGCTTAGGTTACCTAATCATCCCGCCTGCACTTGTAGAACCCTTTACCAAAGCCAAACGCTATATAGACGGCGGAATATCACAACTACCGCAACTAGCACTAGGAGAATTCATGGCCTCAGGCCAGTTTTCCAGTCATGTCAGAAGAATGCGCAAACTCTACCAACACCGACGCAAAGTATTAAACGATGCGATCGCCGATGCTTTAGAGGGAATACTAAAACGTGTACCTAGTGACGGCGGAATGCACTCCGTTTTTCTATTACCGCCTGACTATTCCGACAAAGAGATTTGCACACTAACCGACCGACAAGGATTAGGCATAAGGGCCCTATCCAATTACTACTCCGGAACCAAACCCCAACAAGGCCTAATAGTAGGCTTCGCAGGATACAACGACGAGCAACTCAAAACAGGCATAAAAGTTTTAGCTTCAATAATTACAAATCAACCCTAGTACCCCCATCTCCAACACCCAACCCCTTAAGGTGTCCAAAGTAAGGGCAAAGTATTTAGCGGAACAAGCGCCTTACGACATCATCCACCTTATAATCTAACGTCCACCCTAAAAAATGACGTCGAAGCGTTTCCGCTAAATACTTTGCCCGCCCGTCACTAAACAAAAAACAATTTGCCCAAAGCGTTATGTTTTGATATGAATAGCGCTATGACAGACAGCACAAACAATTTAACCAAAGCACCCATCAACTATCACCTTCGTGGACGCTTCTGGATAGCCAGCCCTGAAGGGACATTCCTGGGCACCGGTCGCGTAATTCTACTCGAAAATATCCAAGAACACGGCTCAATCAGCGGTGCTGCGCGAGCCATGAAAATGTCTTACCGACAAGCCTGGCAGCTAGTTCAATCCATGAATAAGCACAGCAACAACCCTTTAGTCAGCAGCCTAACAGGCGGCAAAGGCGGTGGCGGCGCAACGATCACTAAAACCGGTGAACAAGCTATCGAATTGTTTCGTGAAGTAGAACGAGATATGAAAAATTTTATGGAGAAGCGCTCTGCTTCAATCGCACTATGATACTCATTTACCAAGCGTTATGTTTTCAAATGAATAACCGATTACGTTTGCTTTGTTTACTCTTTCTAGTTACTAGCACAACGGCTTTGACAAGCGCAAAAGCCGATGAAGTAGTCGTTGCGGTTGCTTCAAACTTCATCAAACCGATGCAAAGAATCGCGGGTGACTTTAAAGAACAGACAGGACATGAAGTGAAACTATCCTTCGGTTCTTCAGGTAAATTACTAGCGCAAATAACCCATGGCGCCCCATTTGATATTTTCCTATCAGCGGACACTGACAAGGTTGATCGTCTTATAAAACATGGACTTGCAGTCTCCGACTCTTCGTATATTTATGCACAGGGACGTTTGGTTTTATGGTCAGCTGCTGAAAATTTTATTGATGATAGCCCTAATATTCTTCAATCAGATAAATTCAACTACATCGCATTAGCCGATGCAAAACTGGCTCCCTATGGCAAAGCCGCCAGTGAAGTGATGGAAGCACTACAGTTAGAGAAACGCTTAAAAGACAAATTGGTTACCGGTGAAAACATCTCCCAAACCTATCAGTTTGTGCAAACAGGCAATGCCCAACTTGGGTTTGTAGCTTTGTCCCAAGTCAATAATAAAAATGCAAATTCAAAAGGTTCTAAATGGCTTATTCCAAGTGCCTTGCACGCACCCATTAATCAAAGTGCTGTGATATTAAAACGAGCCAAGGATAATCCAGCCGCAATTGAGTTGTTCGCTTATCTTCAGAAAAAAACCACCCAAGCACTCATTAAATCCTTCGGCTACGACACCATAAACTCAACTCGAAATTATGCTGACGCCCGCTGACATCGGTGCGCTTTGGCTAACGTTTAAAGTTGCCTCAATCACAACTCTAATTTTATTGCTTCTGGGCACTCCATTGGCTTGGTGGTTAACGAACACACGCTCTCGCTGGAAACCTTTCTTCAACGCACTTATCGCGATGCCATTAGTTTTGCCACCCACCGTTTTAGGGTTTTATTTATTAATATTGATGGGCCCAAAAGGACCGCTAGGCCAGCTGAGTAATTCATTAGGTTTGGGTACTCTGCCCTTCACTTTTTCAGGATTGGTATTTGCCTCCTGTATTTATTCGCTGCCATTTGTTGTGCAACCCTTACAGAACTCGTTTGAAAGTATTGGTCAACGCCCTTTGGAAGTTGCTGCAACTTTGCGCGCTAGCCCGCTCGACACCTTTTTTTCAGTCGTTATGCCGCTTGCTAAGCCCGGTTTTTTGACAGCAAGTATTTTAGGTTTCGCACACACCGTCGGTGAGTTTGGAGTGGTACTAATGATTGGCGGAAATATTCCAGATAAGACGCGAGTCGTCTCAGTGCAACTCTACAACCATGTCGAAGCTTTGGAATATACGCAAGCTCATACACTGGCAGCAATACTACTCGGCTTTTCTTTTGTGGTACTGCTTGTAATGTATACCGTGATTAAATCGCCGGTACGGGTTCAACAGTATTCATGACAATGGACTCAAATAATATCCCATTTCGTTACGAACTTGCTTTTGATAGTTTTCAACTGTCTGTTGATTCAAGCTTTCCTGCACATGGTGTAACCGCGATATTTGGTCATTCCGGCTGTGGTAAAAGCACCTTATTGCGCTGTATCGCTGGCTTAGAGAAACCACAGCAAGCGTATTTAAAGCTGAATGGAAAATCTTGGGACGATAGTTCTAATGGTACCCGTTTGGAGTCTCACCAACGTCGCATTGGTTATGTATTTCAAGAGGCCAGTTTGTTTCCACATCTGTCGGTAATTAAAAACATCGAATATGGGGTTAAACGAAGCAAACACAGCGATAGCGCCGATCAAATGTCTCAGGCAATTGAGTTGCTGGATATTGAAAACCTGCTTAGCCGCAAACCAGAACGTCTATCTGGCGGCGAACGTCAACGAGTTGCTATTGCACGAGCCTTAACGGTTTGTCCTGAATTATTGCTCATGGATGAGCCGCTTGCGGCGCTGGATATGCCACGAAAGCGAGAAATTTTACCTTTCCTACAGCGAGTACATCGCGAAATGGAGATCCCTGTTTTGTATGTTTCTCACTCCCCGGCTGAGATAAAACGCCTAGCTGACTATCTTATTGTGATGGAAGAAGGAAGGGTCGTAGCTAAAGGAAGCTTAGAAGAAACAACACAATACTTATTAGAAGAAGACTATTTTTAAGCACGTTAAAATGGCTAGAATGCTTTTCAAATAATCCTCTCAATACAAGAAAACTGCTTAGTTATCCGAATAATTTACTAAAAAATGAGCGTCCAGATTTAGCTTTCACTTGTGGAGCAGCTTGCTTTGGTTTGTCTTGCATACCCTCTAGCTTAACCAGTGTCTTCATTTGGTAAGGGGACTGAATCATTTTGTCGTTACGAGAAGCTCTTAAATCTTTGGTTATCATTTCTAAAGTTAAGCTGGGGGACTTTTTCATTGCCATCGCCGCAAGTGTCTGCCCTGTACGACCGACACCCGCTTTACAATGAATAACGGGTAGCATTTTTTCAACGTTATCAATATGCGGATTGCCATTACTAGCAAAAGTATCCCTGCTTTCAGCAACAGTCTTCTCAATAAGCTCAACCAGTTTGGTGGTTGTTTCTGGACTAACTGTACGGTGATCCGGCCAGTTATAAACATGCAAAACTGGGATATCGATAGCGCCTGCAGGGCTAGTAATAGTTAAATTGAACACCTTCGATTCGATGTCGTTGCCAAGATCAATGTAATCTACAAACTTAGACTTCGTTTGGAGTTCACCATAAGTTGCCGAGCCAGAAAAATACTGA
>CALKXC010000271.1 GCA_938004025.1 uncultured Leucothrix sp.
AGACGAGAACCAAGTGCACGAGCCATCATCTTCGATAGTTACCGTGTACAGGCAACCATCTGATTCATTGCGCCAAATACAAACACCTGACTCAACATCTTCTTTCGTTGGCTCGGCTAGCTGCGTAACTATAGGCTTGACAACTGGCACAGGCTTTTGCGCGCCTTGATTGTAGGTTGGAACACCCGTAAGAGCGTCAACAATAACAGTTCCATCAATGTCATCAGGAATGGCTTCATCATCGCAAAGCTCAACAACGTCACCCGTAACCAGCAGGCAAACGTTTACCTTGCCGGACATCCACTCAGGCAACGTATCACCAACACCATAAACAGTCTGTCGCTGATCTTCTAGCTTGACAGGCTTCTGGTTGAATGTAGGCATGCCAGTAACGGCATCTACGATAACCATGCCGTTCACGTCATCAGGCAATTTTTCGGTATCGTAAACATCGACAAGAGTGCCATCAACAAGGCAAACCTGAACCTCATCAATCATCCAATCAGGAAGCACATCACCAGGATAGAAATGCTCTTGACGAATAGGCTCGACTTCGACAATCACCTCTTCAGGTGCTGCAGCTTTATAAGAGCCCGTACCAGTCGCTACATATAGCAGCCCGTTTGTATGAGTCAGAGTTTGTCCAACTACCCATGGCCGTGATTCTACGATCATAATAAATTCCGTGTTTAAATCTTGCTGTCAGGTGAATACCAAGAGCCGTCTTTTTGTCGGTAATAGACGCAACTCTCAACATCATTAAAGAATATTTTCGTGGGGCCCACGTAGTCCGCATCAGGCGTTATCGAGCCGCAGTCGTATTCAGATTCATTGCTCAAAGGGCATTCACTGATAAGCTTCCCTGACACGCCGTAATGACGAATGAAACCATCTTCACAGACAACGTCGTAAACGCCGCGCCAGCAATCTGCCAGCACACCGAGAACGCGTTGTTTGAAGTTGTTTATCGATCCAATGCCAACAGCCGTAAGTTTTGTTGGGCTTGTTTTTGTATCAGCCATAAGACCTAAATCCGATACAGAACAGAGGACAAGAAAACTGAATTTTCACCCGGATTGTAAACGTACAACTTTTGCGGAAGCTCGCAAGTGATTGGATCTTCACTCAGCAAGAAAGTCCGCTCATTAAGCATTGGACCGTTCCAATCTGAATGATCAGTCATTTCATCTGCAACGGGCACTTTGTCCCACTGAGTCAGAATGCAATCACCCTTATAGTTGAGATACAAAACGTCTGGCCGACACTCAAGAGCAGCGATATCGATACAGATATATTCACCTGCTTCAATCGTTGTTGTGTTTCCCTTGGCAGGACGTGGGACGCCGTTAATCAACTCCCACTTAGGCCATGGATTAGACGGCTTAGATTTACCCGGCTGCTGAACACCGCACATCTTGGCGTAATCAGAAGGGTGCATTGAGATAATAGAGCCCGCCTCATAGCAACCCCCTAAATATTTATACGGCGATTGGTCTTCTGTAACCGTGTGCTTAATCCATTCCTGAATCATCTAAATTCTCCAGTTAAGGCTTGCAAACATCGAGAACCCAACGAGCATCTGGGCAACCAACAACAGCTAAGAACGAAGACTCAAGCGTATATTTCATCGACTTGCCGTTTTCAGAAACCGAAGCTCTTGCGTATTGATCTCGCTTCAGATTAGGTAGCGCGTTTAGATTTGTGATTGCACCGTGATTAAATCCCGCGTTGTACGATCCGCGACCACCGCGTAAATCCACGCCGATTACTCTACCGTCAGGGATCTCCCCAATACATTCTTTTTTCCCGGTCAAGGGATTTGTGTATTCGAAGAATGACTCAACACACCAAATCTGTACATTTGGAGCGCCTTGCATTCGAGCGTCATAAGCTTTTACAGCGCCAAAATATGGAGCCTTCATCTCTTTGGAAAGAAGATCAGAATTAACAACGCCCGGCAAAAATACATTGCCAAACGGCGAGCTTAAGCATTCCTTGAAAAATGGAGATTCGGCCAGTCGATCACACGTCCACTGATTCATGAATATGTGCGTGGTCGAGCTGCCAAGACCCTTCTTGAACATTCGACCATTCATCATTGACATTTCGTCAAATGGGTTGTTGCACTTATTCTTGCCCCAGCAATACTCGCCACTCAAGGTTTCATTAAGTGTTTGACAGCTTGGAAATGTTAGTTTGTAGTCCTTGAAGCTTGAACCGCCTCTAACCTCGTACTCTCCAAAGATAAATGCCTGAGATGCCCACATTTCTTTGAGGTTAATTAGTGACTCATCGACAAGTTCATTACCTTCGATGAACGCGTCTTGTATTGCCTCGCCTCGAGTTCTATCCCCATCGGGAGATTCAAACGGGCCGACATTAAACAAGAAGCTGCAGTCAATGGAGTTCCCTAGTTGCATGTATGGGAACGTAGATGAGCGCTGAGTGTATTGAGAACTTGTCTCAATGTAGTCGAAATCGTCGCAAGGCTTGACAACCGGCATTACAAACTGTGGATTTTTATCGCTGATCTCCTTCCAGTAACATTCAGGCTTATCGGTTAGCTTCGCCTTTCTGCCAAAGATCAAATCGCCAAATATTCTAGGCGATAATTCTCGACGCGTATCTTTTACACCTTCAAAAAATTTAGGCGTTAGATGCTCATCTACGCAATCTTGTAGTTCTGCTAAGTAATCCATTAGGCTTTGACCGTCGCAATTGTTTGATAATAAATAGGCAGGATCGGGCAGCCAAGGCGAGTTGTAAAACAAGGCTTATCGTGGTTAAACGCGATCAATTTTAGATCTTCAGTCGATAGCAGTGGTTTGTCTTCTGCGTCGAGAGGCCAGAACATACGGTTGATGTCAAACGTTGCACAGCGAAGTACTTGGCCGGGGCAATTTTCAGTGCTCTCGTTGCTCTCTAGCGAGTTTGTCATAACAACGCCAATTATTTCTTGGCTCTTGTCAGTCATCGGAACAACTACGCAATCCTCAGCATCAGGGCTTGGGTCTGCGACTACCGGTGAGCACTTCTTATAGTTGACGCCAGCCTTAAAAATTACAGGCTTCTGAGTTTTATCAACGTCATCACGGCAGATCACACAAGACTGTGTGTGCTGCATAACTTCCCGACTAGTAAAGCCGACTTGACAGTCGCTTTGCTTTCCCTCTGGAAGGTCTGAAACGTATGAGTTTGAGTTAGCCATTATCGGTTTGCCTCTGCTCGTTTGAGCGCTTTAGCACCAGCATCGAGCTGCGCTTCGTCTTTTTGTTTTTGGGTTTTCTCAACAGGCTCTTCTTCGTGAGAAGCACCATCGCTACCGGCTGGAACATTTGTTCCTGCTGCTACGCGTTGAGCTTTCAGAGTTGCTGCTACGATTGATTCAACCGTTAGACCGCCTTCGGCAACCACTGGAGCCACTGCGCCGTCAACCGGTGCAACTGAATCTGGTGTGCCGCCAGCCGCTGGAGTTGCTGGAGCCGCCGCAACACCGCCAAACTTAAGCGAATCAAAAGCTTGTTGATCGGTGATTGGCATTGATGCAAAGTGTGCAACTGCATCGAGATTTGATGATGCGTTATCGTGTGAGAGCATTTTTGTCCAACGAGCATCACGCGCTGAAGCAGAATCGCTAGCAGCTTTGTCAAGGTCAGCTTGCGTGAACGCTGTTGCTGAATCTTGATTATCTTCTTTACCGGGTGTCTTCATAGTAAACCTTTCAGAAATTGATTTGTAAGTTGACAGTTCATCGATAAAGCCGCGCTGAAAACCTTCTTCTCCGCTAAATACTGCGCCCTCATCACTACCCTTGACAACAGCCTCAAGGGTCATCCCTGTATATTTTGCTACGTTCTCTAAGTATTTTTGTTCAATGCCATTGATTCGCTTTTGAACAATCTTCTTATCGGGGATTTTATTGTTCGCTCTTTTGGAAACTACCTCGTCTCCATACTTATAAGGAACGAATCCGATAACGCCCATCGAACCAATTAACGCTTCGTAGTGAGCAGTTCGACCACCTTGTGCAGCCATAAACAAAAGCATATGCGCTGAGGTTGCAGTGCCAGACACGTGCGCTGAAACTTGATCGCCTGCGCTGTAGATCATGTCAGCGAACTCAGCCATAAGACTGACTTGGCCACCGGGTCCGTCTATGTGTAAAGCTAGCGGCTTCCCTGTCTGAACAAGGCGGTCAAACTCTGCCATGTACTGCTCAGTTGAATTAACACCTAAGTAGCTTGTTAGATAATTTGCTCGAGCTACAAGAGGGCCAAACAATCGCATTTCGTTATGCGTCTCGTATTCAGCTGTGCAGTTCTTTGGCTCTGCCGTCAGCTTGTCATCTGCAGCCATTGCCAAATCTTCAAGCTTTCGTATATCGGCCAAACTCTCGTTGGCCATCATCCATAAATTCATTGGTCTCTCGACTCGTCTATTGCAAGCGCTACTGATGATTTGACCAGCTCGCCCATTTCTACCTGCGCGTCGTTGGTGCCTTTCATGGTTGGGAACATAAAACCAATGGGGTCTTTTATTCGCTCGTAGTTATCAGCAAGTAACAACCTGTTAACCGCCTGAACCTCGGCCCATTTTTCCGGCAATATGTCGTGAATAAAATCACGGTTCATCACTTCTTTGGCAATGTGGGTATGACTGGCAACACCTGCTTTTTGCTTCTTTTCGTAACCCGCCATGGTCTTGGCTGGGTCTATTTCATCCCATGCGCTAGACGAACACTCGGCATCGTTGATTAGGTCAGCGTTTTGCAGATAGAACATGTAAGCCTGAGCAGGATCAGCAATACCCGGCATAGTTAATTCGCCAGATAAAAAGCCACCTTCAAGAAAAACATCCCACCAGCACAACGTCGTGCGCTCTGGCACACGTTCTCTCTGCACCTCCACACCGCGCTTGACTGAAAGAAAACCGCTTCTAGCTCCTGAATAGCTCGCCCCTGTCCAGTCTTGGGTATAGAACTCTTTTGACAAACTCAATGGTCGCGCATTGTTCGCGTCGATCATTTGATTGAACGGCTCAAAAGGACCGGCAGAGTTAGCTGGCGCGAATCCGTCCAGCGATTCACCGTCGTACAATCTAAACAACTGCTTATTGTTTAACTTGGTGCCTTGGCTGTTGTGGTGCTCCCAGCTGTCATCCATGTACTGATCAATATCACGAATCATTTCCTCGGCTTCGTCTTCAAGAATGCCGAGCTCTTCCGCAATATCTGCTTTGTTCGAACGGATAACCAATGCAACCTGTGCTTTGGCGATCATGTCATCAAGACCCGCGTCTTTCATCGCGGTTTTCTTTTTGATGTCAATTAGGTTCGCTTGTATCTGCGACAGGCCACGCGTTAAATCAGGCGTCCACTGAATCATGTTGTGAATCAACTGAACACGGCCCAAATCGTCATACATCTCAACGTATTCGTATTCGTTGTCATGAGAAAATCTGGGACGACACGAGCCTGTGTGGTACTTAAAAATGTACATACCAAGCTGAACACCGCTTTCAGATGTGCGGATCCCGTGTTTTACATTCTCGTCATTACTGAATTTGTCTGGGGTGTCGACTCTGCCCGGGTGAATGGCCTGCACATTGAACCCGAAAAGGCCATCGTCAACGCGGTTGATTTTAAGTATTGACTCACCATGGATAATCGCTGTACGCGTATCCTGCCGCAGCATTTCCATGCCGCTGATCTTTCGCTGGCTGTCCAAGTAATTCATGTGACCAGTTAATAGCCGGTCGAATTTCTTACGCCACTGCTCGCACGCGATCGCAGTTTCTTCAGGGTCCCAACCAAGCGATTCATGATCAGGCTTTGGAGTAATACGCCAGTTGGTACCCAGCGTTAAGTTGACCTTTTCCTCAACCGCGCCTTGGGTGACCGAATCGTTTACATATGT
>CALKXC010000272.1 GCA_938004025.1 uncultured Leucothrix sp.
GATTAATTCAAAGAGCCACGTTAAAAACCGTTTAACGTTTACGGCCGATATGAACGTCGAGCAGTTAACCGTGAGTGATGGCGAGCAGTCAAACATCATCACACTAAAGCCATTTACTATGGATATGAGCGGTAAAGGTGACGGCAATATGCAAAATGGCAGTTATCAAGCAACGAGCAGTGCCATTGAAGCGAGCATGGGAGAAGGCATTAGTATTGTGCTGCAAAAGATGGGTCTGGCAGGAAATTATAAGCAAGCTGATGGCGCAAGTTTCATGTTAGGCGATGGTAATATGAGTTTGCAGGAGTTGGTAATTACCAACCCAGCGGCGTTGCCAACACCACTTAAGATTCCTGAACTAAAGTTTGAAACCAAGCTGGAACAAGCGAAGAACCAAGATTTGACAATGTCAGCCAAATACCAAGGAACGCTGGACCCTAGCATGATGCGGATGATGAACTCACCAGTCGATGTTAAAACGGCTGAAATTGATCTTCAGTTCAAGGCAATTCCTTTGGCTGCGGTGACTGATTACCAGAAATTGGTTAAAGAACTTTCATCCGAGCCTGATCCCCAAAAAGCAGCCGCTCAGATGCAGGCCAAAATGTTTGATTTTGTGCAAATGCTTGCCCAGAACGCAGCATCTACGAACATCAAAGTTAATGCGACTTCAGCAGAAGGCGATTTAAATGCTGATATTAATGCCGGCTTTAAACCCGGAATCGATTTTGATGCAGCTCAAATGATGCAAATCTTGGCAGCGCCGGATCCAAGCTCAATCATGCCCTTATTAGTGGGGCGCGGTGACGTTTCATTGAGTAAAGGGGTAACGGATAAAGCAGGGCTCACACCGATGATTCAAATAATGGCTGCGGAGTTTGTGAAGCTAAAAGACGATAAGTTTGTTTCGGAGTTACAAATTACAGATGGTCAGTTGATGATCAATGGATCGCCGCTTCCGCTAGCACCTCAGTAATAAGTTACAACGCCTTAGAATATTCCAAGCTTTAAACCCTCGGCCATTCCTGAGCCGAGGGTCTGACATTCCTCTGTAAACTTCTCCTGAAATTCACCTTTAAGTAATAATGGTCCTTGAATGGGCTTCCATTTAAGTCCAATCACAATTTTTTCTACGCTTTTCGTTGCGCCGGTTCCATCTAAGCCTGCCTTGATATAGAGCGCCCAAGGTAACGCTTGTGTTTCCTCTAAGCAGGGGTAATAGATGCGCTCAAAGAAATCTTTGATTTGGCCACTCATGTAACCAAAGTTTTCAGTTGTGCCAATGATGATCCCACCGCAGGACAAAACGTCGGCGGCGGTCGTTTCTAAAGGTGGTTTAATGATGACAGGGTAGTCACAGTCTTCGATTCCAGTTTTCACCGCATTTCTTAAGGCTAGTGAGTTTTTGGAAGGGGTATTGGCAACTACTAAAATTGGTTTCATAGGCGTTATTTATTGCTAGGGTTCTGAAGTTTAATGCCTCTTAAGTACCTACTTGTATGTAGGTAAACGCTTACATTTCTCCTGTAATATACCCTCGATTAGATATTCTGAAAAGTGCTTGCAAGTTACTACAGACTATCCCATTATTGCGAAAAATTTTACAGAGGCTTAGTTCTACTTGCCTCTATTAGATTTGATGCTAGCCGTAAATATATTTAACGAATTGAGCCCTACATTCAATTCAGATGATTGACCAAGTGGCCTTTATCGACTGATTTGGCCTTATATTTTTGTTCAGGATGAGAGCATGACAACTTATAAAAGTGATATCGAAATAGCGCGTGAAGCAACGATGCAACCAATCGGTGAGATCGGAGAAAAACTTGGCATTCCTTATGAAGCACTATTGCCATATGGTCACACGAAAGCCAAAGTAAGCCAAGAGTATATCCAATCAGTACAGGGTAACGATGAAGGCAAGCTTATTTTGGTGACGGCTATCTCACCAACACCAGCAGGTGAAGGTAAGACAACGACGACTGTTGGTTTAGGAGACGGTTTAAACCGTATCGGTAAGAAAGCAGCGATTTGTATTCGTGAGCCAAGCTTAGGTCCTTGTTTTGGTATGAAAGGAGGTGCTGCCGGTGGTGGTTACGCTCAGGTTGTACCAATGGAAGATATCAATCTTCACTTCACGGGTGACTTCCACGCAATCGGTGCTGCGCACAACTTGCTAGCCGCTTTAATGGACAACCATGTTCATTGGGAAAATAAGTCTGGATTAGACCCTCGTCGTATCGTTTACCGTCGTGTAGTTGATATGAATGACCGTACGTTACGTAACATTGTTACAGGCCTAGGCGGCCCATTCAACGGAACGCCTCGTGAAAGTGGTTTTGACATCACGGTTGCTTCTGAGATCATGGCGATCTTCTGCTTGGCGACGGACCTTGAGGACCTTACGCGTCGTATTGGTAACATCGTTGTGGGTTACACTCGTGACATGACGCCAGTATTGGCAAGTGAAATGAATGGCCAAGGCGCAATGACGGTATTGTTGAAAGATGCGTTCATGCCTAACTTAGTACAGACACTAGAAAACAACCCTGCGTTTATACACGGTGGTCCATTCGCTAACATCGCTCACGGTTGTAACTCAGTTATTGCTACTAAGACGGCATTGAAAATTGCTGACTATGTGGTTACTGAAGCTGGTTTCGGTGCTGACCTTGGTGCTGAGAAGTTCTTAGACATCAAATGTCGTAAGGGTGGCTTAACGCCTTCAGCCGTTGTTCTAGTAGCAACCGTTCGCGCACTTAAGATGCACGGTGGCGTCCCAAAGACAGACCTAGGGCCAGAGAACGTAGACGCACTTGTTAAAGGTTGTGCCAACCTTGGTCGTCACATTGAGAACTTAGCAAACTTCGGCGTTCCAGTTACTGTTGCGATCAACTCGTTTGTGACAGACACAGAAGCTGAGCACCAAGCAATCAGTGATTTCTGTGAATCAAAAGGTGTTAAAGCATTCAAATGCACACACTGGAGTGATGGTGGTGCGGGTACTGAAGATCTTGCTCATCACATCGCTGCATTGGCAGATGCTGATGAAGGTGATTTCAAGTACTTGTACGAAGATGAAATGCCGCTTTGGGATAAAGCAGAGCACATCGCTAAGACTCTCTATGGTGCTGATGAGCTGATTGCTGACAAGAAGGTTCGTGATCAGTTTGAACGTCTACAGAAAGACTATGGACACTTCCCAGTTTGCATGGCGAAGACACAGTACAGTTTCTCTACAGATCCTAACTTAATGGGCGCTCCAACCGGGCATGCAGTTCCAGTTCGAGAAGTTCGTCTATCGGCGGGTGCTGAGTTTATTGTGGTTGTTTGTGGTGACATTATGACAATGCCTGGCTTGCCACGGGTACCGTCTGCTGACAACATTCACTTGAACGCAGAAGGCCAGATTGACGGCTTGTTCTAAGATGAATAGTCAACTTAAGCGTTAAAGCTTAGGTTTGAACATTTAAAAAGTCGGTAAGATTATGAATCTTATCGGCTTTTTTGGTTTATTATTTCATCATTTTAATTTGTTCTCTTTTTGTTTCATATTTATCTTTATTTATCATACAAAAGGCGATATGGTATGCTCCGGATGAACGGTAGCTTAAACAGCACGGACTGCGACTTTTTTTGTTAGGGGGAGTTATGAGTAAGGATTTAACCACTTCTAGTATTCACCGGCAGAACATCTTAAACAATCCCTATGCTCTTGAAAAAATCAGTGAGTATTTTGCTTTCAAGGGAACCGAGTTTGAAGATGAGCAGGTCTATACCAAAGCTGAAGTCGCTTATTTATTAGGCATTGATGCCAGAACAATTGAACGGTATATCCGCAATCATAAGGACGAGTTGGGGAATAATGGCTATCGTGTTTTAAAAGGAAAGTCCTTAAAAATCTTCAAGTTACGGTATGTCTCCGACACTGATGTCGGTGACAAGGCGCCTAGTATTGGCGTTTTTAATTTCCGAGCTATTCTTAATCTGGCAATGGTGCTGACAGAAAGTGAGCGGGCCCGTGAAATCCGTTCTCGCACTTTGGATATCGTTTTAGATGTCATTGCTAAAAAGAGCGGTGGTCACACTCGATTTATTAATCAGCGCGATCAAGATTACCTTCCTTCATCCTATCAAGAGTACAGCTACCGTAAGCTGTTCACAGATGCGTTACGTGACTGCGTGGATATGGGCGGGGGGAAATACCGGTATTTTACCAATAAAATCTATCAGGCGATTTTTAAAGAAGATGCGGCGGAATATCGGCGTATTTTGAATATTACGGATAAAAGCCGCACCCGCGATACGATGTATAGCGAAGTGTTGGAGCTGATATCAAGCTTTGAGAATGGTATTGCCGATCAGCTGCATAAACGCAAAGCGGAGTTGGGAAGGAAGCTAACCGAGCTTGAGACGGAAGCTGTCTTTACAGCATCTGAGTCTAACCCTTTCATTCAGACTTATGTTGAAACGGCAAGAGTTAAGATGGCGAGTAGGGATTTATGTTTTAGAGATGCTCTACACGACAAAATTGAAGGCTACATTCAATCAGTTCCTACGGTCGATTTTAAGAAATTCCTGGGCAAAACCAGCAAAAGCCTCTCAGAACGCTTGGAGGATGAAGAAACTTTAGCGGTGTTTCAACGCTTAAAGGATCGCTAAATGGACTTAGCGATCTACTATTTTGATGTCGCAACGGCCATTAAAGAGCATGATTTAATTATCGATCGATCCGGTGGTTTAGATGGTTTGCGAGAAATAGGTCTGCTCGAAAGTGTACTTGAACACATTCAAAACGATTTCTACTATCCTGAGTTTGAGGACAAACTGACACATCTAGTGTTTTCAGTGAACAAATTCCACGCTTTTAATGACGGAAATAAGCGTGCCAGCCTGTATTTAGGGGCTTACTTTATGGAGCTCAATGGCTATGACTACTGTATTGAGCGCTTTTGGCATGAGTTTGAAAACTACGCAGTGAGCTTGGCAGAGGGTCGCCTGGATAAACCTGTCTTACAGCAAATGATACGTGCTTATATTTACGACGAAGAGTTTAGTGAAACATTGAAACTAACGCTGATTGAATCACTTTCCGAGTTGCCAAATCCATAACAATAGCTTTACTAATCCATCGAATAAATACAGATTCACTCTCTGAAATAATATTAATAAGTATTACTTACTTCGTTTGATAAGATACGTCGATCTTAATCTGGAATGCTTTCAATGCAATCGAAAATCTTGTTGTTTAAAGTCGTTTTAATCCTTGTATTCTTTTGGGGAAACCCTGCTTCTGCTCAACAAGAGTTGATCTTTATTCTAGCGGGTCAATCGAATATGGCGGGGCAGGGAGAGCGTTCAAAAGTTCCAGCTCACTATCGTAAGAATCCTAGAAACGTTAGCTTTTATCACAATGGTTATAAGGCGCCACTCAATCACTTTGCTTATTTCGGACCAGAGATTGGATTTGCGCACGAAGTTGCCAGACGTTATCCAAAACACCAAATAAAAATTATAAAGTTTGCCGTTGGTGGCACATCGATGCTGGCATGGGCACCTAACTGGTCAGTACACAGGGCAAATTTGACCAAAAATGCCAGTGCTGGCCCGTTGTTTAAAAAACTCTTGCAGACGGCTAATGCCAGCTATGATTCGAAAAAATCTAGGATTAGCGCAGTACTGTGGGTGCAGGGAGAAGCTGATGCGAAATACCCAGCGATTGCCCGGCAGTATAAAAACAATTTAAGTATATTTGTGACTGCTTTGCGCCGACAGCTGGATAATCGCAATACACAGTTTATTGTTGCTGGAGTCAATCCACCGGTTAAGCAATTTCCAGCGTCAGCGGTGATTAACAAAGCACAAAAGCAGGTGGTGGCAAGCTTACCCAATATGCAATTTATCCGAACAATAGATTTGTCTAAGCGTTCGGATAATTTGCATTTCGATACTTTGGGTCAGATCAAACTAGGAAAGCGCTTTGCCAAATTAGTTAGGCCATAAGGCAAAGCACTTCGGTTACTTCTTATCTGTTTGAGTTTCACCTACAGCGTCTGTTAGAGGCGTTGTTGGATCTCTAACCTCAGTAGCGTTTTCTGGCGTAGGTTTGAAGTACTCGAGATGACTAATGTCTATCTCGTCACCTAAGCGCTCCTTGAGATCCCAGATTGCTTTGATTCGCTTGCCATAGAAGTTGTTCTCACCAATCACTTCGTACAAACCAGAACGCTGTAAGGCGTTGACCAGCTTGAATTTAGGTCGGCTGATGCAGAACGTTATGCCAGCTTCTCTAAGACCTTCAGCCATGTGTGCCAGCATCTCTTCACCGGTAGAATCAATTTGATCGACCGCTTCAAGATCTAGAACGACGGCTTTCAGTTTTGGCTTGTCGGCAATGGAGTTCAACAAGCGTTTTTCTAGATAGCCAGCATTCGCAAAATACAAGTCACCATCGAATCGATAAAGCGCAAAGCTCTCGCTGGTTTCCATACCAAAAATTGCAGCATCTCTAAACTCACCGTGTTGATCTTTTGACAGCTCAGCAAAGTGAGGTTTCATGGTTTTAAATAGGTAAAACGCTATCGACAGGGCGACACCAATAAAGATCCCATATTCAAGATGCGGGGCGAAAATAAGCGTCGTTAGGAAAACTACAAAAGCAACAACACCATCCAATGGATTAACTTTCCAGGCGTTGTGGAAGGGTTCAAACTGCATCATGCCATAAACCGCAACAATGATAATCGCAGCAAGCGTGGCACTCGGCAAATGGTAAAGTAGCGGGGTTAAAAACAGCAGTGTAATACCGACTAGAATTCCTGAGAAAATAGCTGAGAAACCTGTTCTTGCGCCAGCGTCAAATGCGACTGCCGTACGTGAAAACGAACCAGATACTGCATAACCTTGCGTGAAGCCAGCGACAATATTCGCTAAACCTTTACCGACCATTTCTTGGTCAGCCGAGATGCGTTGTCTTGTTTTTGAGGCAACCGCTTTGGCAATTGAGAAGGCTTCAACAAAACTTAATAAGGCAATAATAATCGCAGGCATGATCAAGGCTTGGAAATGTAAATCCTCCGCAACCGGAATAACGAAAGCAGGTAATCCTGGGGTAACTTCCCCAACCACAGAACCGCCTTTCGTTTCATAACCTACTAACCAAGACACCAATATTGTGAGTACGACGGTAATCAATATGCCGGGTAATTTAGGGAAATTACGGCGGAAGAAGATCAATAAGAAGAGTGAGAATATTCCCATAAACAAGGTTGGAATATTGGTTTCAGTGGGAACTTGGGCTAAAAATTTACTGAAGGTTACAAATAAATCCTGGCCACTTTCCATTGTAATGCCAAACAGTTTACCGATTTGCAGGCTGCCGATTACAATCGCGGCGGCGTTGGTAAAGCCTATAACAACGGGGTGCGATAGGAAGTCTACCAAGATACCGAGTCGCAAAAAACCAAGTACAAGCTGGAAGACACCCACCATCAGCGCGAGTATGGCGGCATGGATAATGTATTGCTCTAATGTGAGGTCTAATGACACTAGTGCAGCTGCGGACATCAAGGAAATGATAGCCACAGGGCCATTTTGTAATTGCTTGGATGAGCCGAAAATGGCGGCAACAATCGGCACCAAAAAGGATGCGTATAGTCCTATATGAGGTGGTAAGCCTGCTAGTTGAGCATAGGCCATGGCTTGCGGAATAAGCACCAGTGCAACGGTGGCTCCCGCAATCATATCGGCTCTCAGTACTTCAGGGTTACGTAACTCCCCCATCCATTGTTTGAACGGGGTCAGTCTCAGTGCTGCATCTCGCAGCATGTCTAAAAGGTAGGCTTTTATCATTGTTATCAATTATTAGATTTATCTTTAATGAATCGACAGTGTAACAGCCATCCTTTTTCGCTTCGATACCTAATCGATCAACTAAATAATCGATGGGTGCTGATCAATTCCCTCACGCTTGACCCGTTCAGGATCAATTTTTAGCATAGCTTGATAGCATGCATCAGCCGTGGCTTTCTCGTTACGACCATCTTCAAAGCAATCTAAAAACTTATCGAGCACGTAATCAAAAGACTCATCACCTTTAATGGAGCTAACAGCTTCTGCCATTGGAATCATGACGGCTTCAGAGTTAAGCACTTGACTGACTTTAGTAATATTTCTTAAATGCTCAGGGGTAAGTTTTCCATTAAGTTTTTTGAGTGTAGAAGCGAGTTCTTGTTCAGTGACTTCGTACTCTTTGGCGGTGTAGTCAGTATTCATGATCACATCAACCAGTCCGTCGTACTGTTCAAGTAGGGGGGTTATCTCTTTCATTTTATTAGCCATTGTTATTATTTGGGGTTATATAACTGACTTTATGAAGCATCGGGGAATGTGCATTAAGTCGTTGGAACCAGTCTATTAAGATCTACCTTATTGGTAGCTTAACTAAGTTTATGCGCGTCATAAAGCAGATGATTGGTTGAAGTAGTTGGCCTAAAGTTATGAAAAATAATACATTTTAATCTGGGGTTAAGTTTAAAATGTTAATGTGCGATTTTTAACTACTGCATTTATTAAATAAACATCTTGTGGAGTAGCGTCAGTTGTTGATATATAGAACGAAAAACTATTTTAAGAAACCTTGGGGATATCATGCTCAAACTAAATACGTATAAGATTTTCTTATGTGTAACGTTAATACTAAATGGACTTATGTTATTGGGCGGCACTGCTGCTCATGCTGATGAGGCATCAAAGTCACCAGTCAATTCAAAACTTTCTTCACTCGAAGATGCGAAAGAAGCAGTCATTAAACTATTCGTTGTTTCACATATTGTAGATACCCTCAAACCATGGAATTCTTACATAAGCCGCTCTACGGGCTCAGGATTCATTATTGAAGGAAACCAGATTCTTACCAATGCTCATGTAGTGGCTAACGCAACTTTCATTGAAGTGAGAAAGCATGGTGAAACAACACGTTACGAAGCTAAAGTCGCTCACATTTCACATGACTCAGACTTAGCTATTGTCAAACTGAAAGCCAAAGTCCCTGAGTTCTTCAAAACGAAGCCATTGTCTTTGGGTGAATTACCACAAGCCCATCAGGAAGTAACGGCTTATGGCTACCCAGTCGGGGGTGACAGTTTGAGTGTCACTCGTGGTGTGGTGTCACGTATTGAGCGCTCTCTATACGTGCATAAGAACAGAAGCCTGATTTCTGTACAGGTTGATGCCGCGATTAATCCAGGTAATAGCGGTGGCCCAGTACTTTCAGATGGCAAAGTGATTGGCGTTGTTATGCAGTCAATGAATGCTTCGGAAAATGTGGGCTACATGATTCCACCTCAGGTCGTAAGGCACTTCTTGGTTGATTTAGAAGATAAGCGCTATGACGGTTTCCCAAGTTTAGGCATTATCCATCAAGATATCGAAAGCCCAGCGCTTCGAGAGAAGTACGGAGTGGCTAAAGATGACAGTGGTGTTTTAGTTTCAATGGTTTTCCC
>CALKXC010000273.1 GCA_938004025.1 uncultured Leucothrix sp.
CCTAAGCGCGGCACCAACCAACGCAGAGCAAAACTCGATAGTGAGCTGACTTTAACGATGTTAATGCCAAAGTGAGCCGCCCTAATTTTAGTGGTCACCGACGCCATCGAATTTAGCGAATGGCTGATTTGCTCAAAGAACTCCTGACCTTCTGTCGTGGTAACAGTGCCCAGCTTACTGCGCCTCAGCAATTTACTCCCTAAAAACTCTTCAAGCTTAGCGACATGGCGACTTACGGCACTTTGACTGACACAAAGTACCCGCGATGCCTCACTAATAGAGCCGTGCCGCACAACCGCATCAAACGCTTTAACAGAGTTAAGTGGTGGCAATTGGCTATATATCATCTATGCCTTTTTTAGATGGATCAGCTAAAAACTCTATTATTAACAAGCAGACTAATAGGAGTAAAGTTCTAATCAAATAAAATCATAAATAAACCTTATGGATATCATGCAATGACGTCTAACAACCCAGTAATGCAACGCACCAGCCGACACAATCTAGCCACAATCGCCGGCGGTGACGGAATGTTTCTCATCGATAATCAAGGAAATCGCTACCTAGATGCCTGTGGAGGCGCGGCAGTTTCTTGTTTAGGTCACTCTAACCAGCGCGTAAAACAAGCGATTATCGATCAAGTCAATGAAGTCGCTTTCGCGCATACCGGCTTTTTTACGAATAGCCCGCAAGAGCAATTAGCAAAACACTTACTTGAGCATTCATACGGCGATTTCTCACAAGTCTATTTTGTGAGCGGCGGCTCGGAAGCGATCGAAACCTCGCTGAAGTTAACCCGGCAATACTTTTTAGAATCTGGAAAAACCGACAAACGTTTATTCATTGCGAGAAAGCAGAGTTATCACGGCAGCACCTTGGGCGCTTTGGCCATTGGGGGTAATTTATGGCGTCGTAAACCTTTCGACCCTTTACTGGTTGAAGGTCATCATATTTCAGCCTGCAATGAATATCGGGATCAACGTGATGATGAAACAGCGTTTGAATACGGTCAGCGTATTGCCAACGAACTTGAAAGCAAAATCTTAGCGCTTGGCAAGGATAATGTGGCCGCCTTTGTCGCTGAAACAGTTGTTGGTGCTACCAGTGGCTGCTTGACTCCGCCGAAAGGATATTTCAAACGCATTCGTGAGATATGTGATCAATATGACGTGCTATTAATTCTCGATGAGATCATGTGTGGTATGGGGAGAACGGGAACGTTGCATGCCTGCGAGCAAGAAGGGATTCAGGGAGATATACAAACCGTTGCAAAAGGCATCGCTGCAGGATATCAGCCTTTAGGAGCGGTATTGATTAGCGATAAAATTGTTAAAGCGATTGATAATGGCAGCGGCTTTTTCCAGCATGGTCATACTTATATTGGCCACCCTACCGCTTGCGCAGCAGGCTATGCCACACAGCTAGAAATTCAAGAGCGTGACTTGTTGAGCAATGTAAAAAAACAAGGACTCAACTTAAATCAGTCACTTCATGAGGCCTTCAACGATGATGCACTATTAGCTGACCATGTGGGTGACATTCGAGGACGAGGGTTGTTTATCGGTATCGAGCTGGTTGCCGATAGGACTAGTAAGCAGACCTTTGATCCAAATTTAAAGCTACATGCAAAGATCAAGAAAACAGCGCTAGAAAATCATCTGATGATCTACCCAATGGGCGGAACAATTGATGGGGTTAGCGGTGATCACATTTTACTAGCCCCGCCATTTATTCTTGATGAAGGCAATGTGGCACAAATTACAGAGCGCTTGAGTAAAACGCTGAGGTCTGTGATTGGGGAAGCGATATAGGAAACTCTGCCTGCAAAATTGCTGATATTGTTTTATTCTGCGAGTTTACTCCTCAAACAAGTATTAAATCATGGGCAAAGCACTTTCTAAAATCCCACCCAGTAGCTACTTCCTAATCGTTTCAGCTTGTCTGTTAGTACTGCTTTCCTTTGGTTATCGCTCAGGTTTTGGCCTATATGTGAAACCTATTAGTGAGGCCAACGAATGGGGGCGAGATGTTATCGGCCTGTCACTCGCCATTCAAAATCTAACCTGGGGAGTCGTCGCCGTCTTTGCCGGTGCCTTAGCGGACCGCTTTGGAAATATTAAAGTCATCGCTGGAGCCACTTTTTTATACGCAGCTGGTATGGCGCTGATGCCGCACGTTACTGAACCTTGGATGCTACATGGTTCAGCAGGGATGCTGGTTGGTGCAGGTGTTGCAGGCACCTCTTTTGGAATCATTTTACCCGCACTTGCACGGGCCGTTAGTGAAGATAGACGCCAATGGATTTTAGGCGTTGGAACGGCTGCAGGTTCATTGGGGCAGTTTCTAGTGGTGCCGGTGGCTCAGGGTCTTATTGAAAGCGTAGGCTGGGTTAACACGCTTCACATCCTTGCGCTGTCTGCATTCGCGATGATCTTATTAGCCATGCCGCTGGCACCTTATGCTGGGGAGTCAGCTGCGGATAAAAAGTTGCCAAAACAAAATATGCGTGAAGCTTTTAAAGAGGCCTTTGCTCACAAGTCTTATGTGTTATTGCTAATGGGGTTCTTTGTTTGCGGCTTTCACGTCGC
>CALKXC010000274.1 GCA_938004025.1 uncultured Leucothrix sp.
GGATGATTATTTAAGCAGCTTATTACAATTATCTTCAGAACAATCTCCAATCTATACTGTTAGTAAAGCGGAAGCCCTTGAGCTTGCGCCAATACTTAAACCTGAACTGGTTCATCAGGCAGTTTATGAGCCGAACGTAAGCGATATTGATGTCGCTACTTTGCATCAGGGTTATTTACGAGGTTTTAAACAACGTAAAGGCGAACTGTTGATAAAGCATAAGGTTGTGGCTTTAGAGTATAAAGCCAGCCATTGGCAAGTGAATGCCGGAGGCGAAGTTTACCAATGCAAGCAGGTAATCAATGCTTCTGGTGCATGGGCAGACCAACTGGGTGCGCTTGCCAAAGCAAAACCTATCGGACTTGTTCCAAAGCGTAGAACCGCAATTATAGTAAAATCGCCAGAGGGTTTAGATTTAAGTGCAATGCCATTAGTTGATTTTGTTGGTGGTGCGTATTTAAAGCCTGAAGCTGGGAATATAATGGTTTCGCCTGGTGATGAAACGCCGGTTGAACCACAGGATATTCAACCAGATGACCTTGAGATTGCGGTATTAGTCGATTGGCTTGAGAAAAACACCCTAATCACAGTAGATCGCTTGGAGCACAGTTGGGCGGGTTTACGCTCTTTTGTTGAAGATCAAAACCCTGTGATTCGATATGATCATGAGCAGGAAGGTTTCTTTTGGTTAGCGGCGCAGGGAGGCTATGGAATTATGATGGCTCCAACCTTGGCCAAGCGAGCAGCGAGTTTGCTATTAGCCTCAGGTTAAGGAGACCAGTATTCTTCAGCAGGAATAGCGAAGTTTAGATTTTGCCCTCTCACAGACATCAATGTCGTGATGCCCAGTAGATTCCCGCTCGAATCAAATAAGCCTCCACCAGATGACCCCTGAGAGATGGGAGCAGAAGTTTGCAATAAACGACGATTTCCTTCTTCGCGTTTTGATGAGAGCAAGCCTTCTGCGATCGTCAAGCTAAGGCCTTGTGGTGCGCCGATAGTGTATACCTTCTCCCCAACGTTGATGTTTTTATAAGGTCGTATTCCTACAAAGCTTGGTAACGGCGATCGGCTCTTTAGAACGCAGCGATCATTTCGCTTATCCAAGGCAAATAAGGTGACGTCTAGCGTTTTATCTTTGCGACTCTTATGCCTAATTCTCCCCGTTTTAGCATTACCCATCACGTGACAGTTAGTGAGTAAAAAGTGCTTGTTGATGGCAACTGCTGAGCCTTGGATAGCGCTTCGGTTATCAGATGGGTAGAGTAGCCAAACTGAATGATTCACTTTTTGAAATATTGCTTCTGCCGAAAGTGGTCGAGAGCCACGGTTCCTAATTAGCGGCGGCGTGGTGCGCTTACTGAGTTTTTTCGGTAAAGATTTTCCATTCGCCTTTGTTGTTTGTTGCTCAGCATCAACTCTAAACGAGAGGGCGGTGGCGGCTAGCAAAGTATTGGTCCCCGCTCGAGTTGATTTAGTATAAGGAAGGCTGAGTAAATACCCCGCGTGCCCAGTGCCTTTTTTCATAAAATTCACATAAAGAATTTCACCGTTCTGAACACCGGATAACATAAAACCATCTGCATTCTTGCGCTGTCTGATGTTGCTTAAACCTTCGCTTTTAAATTGCCGATGCATTTGCTCATACATATTGGCTAAGTTGTTGCGTTCTAATGTTAGAAAGCTGTCTATTTCATCTTCATCGGTTGCGATTAACGAGAGCGTGTAGTGCTTGTTGAATGAGCTAAACTCAACGCCTCCTGCTTCATTAAATGATTTTTTCTGGGCGAATCTGTTGGGAACGCCAATTTGGAAGTTATCCTTGCCCGCTCGGTATATCGTCCATTCCACTGCGTTTTTCGCGGTACGAGCTTGAATTTCTAAACGTTTAATCTGTGCTTGATCAAGTTTCCCATCCGGTTTGAAGCCCGTCGCCTTTTGCCATTGTTTAATTAAGGCATAGCTACTTGAGTTGAAAGGTAAATCAAGTGGTGTTGGGGTATCGATAACCCAGACTAATGCTTCTTGGATTCGCTGCTTCTGAGGATTTGATAAACGCTTATAGAATTGTTGAAGTTTGCTGGCTTCAGGCTGCTTCTTTACAGACGGTTTTACGAACTGACCTGCCGCTCCATTTCCATGGCGATGTTTGATTTTTAGCGCTTTAGGTAAGACGTGCTTATGCACACGGCCAGCATGGCTATGCTCCGTAGCAGGTGATGCATAACTGGTTGAAACAAAAACCAGTGTGCTAACGATTGCACATAAAAACGTTATTGCTCGCAGCATGATTTCCTTCAAGCGACAAGTGGATAACTACTAATAATAAGGTGGATTGGGATCACTCTCAAGTTTTGTAAGTTATTGAAAGTAAATCTCTTAAAGCATTTTTATTCATTGCTTGATAAACGTTCAGACCAGCCCATAAGCTCGTAGTACAAACAAACCGAGTGTAATCGCGATGACAGAACCCAGCGAAGTGGTGGCAATAATGGCGGCCCCAAGGTGATGATTGCCACCTATCGAACGTAACATTGCATAGCCTGCAGTGGCGCTAGGCGCTGCAGAAAGCAGGTACAGTACTCCCAAAGATTCTCCGTGAAGACCAATCAAAATGCCGCCTAACGTAATAACGCCCGGCACGAAAAGCAGCTTGGCTAGTGTTGTCCAATACAGATTGGTTGAAACCTGAAAGTCCCTCCAACGAATTGATGCACCAATGCAGAGTAAAGCTAATGGCATACTCATACTGCCAACGTAATCCATTGTCTCAAGTATAAAATGTGGCGGTCGAAAGGTGGTTAACGAAAGCGCTAAAGCGACAACGATGGACATGATGATCGGGTTGCGCACAATGCCTTTCAATGTACTCCCTAAACTCAGCTTTATATCATCGTTTAGTTGGTTTCGGGACAGTGTAATTAAGGATAAAATGTTATATAGGATAGTCACGAAGGCAAGGTAAACCGAGACGATAACCAAAATCCCATCGCCGTAGGCATTGATGCAAAA
>CALKXC010000275.1 GCA_938004025.1 uncultured Leucothrix sp.
CAAACCATCGGTAAAATCGACCAAGGTATTTTGCTACTGCTCGGCGTGCAGCGTGAAGACACTAATCAACTGGCGGATAAGCTCCTGCACAAAGTCATTAACTATCGAATATTCGAAGATGATGGCGGAAAAATGAATCAGTCACTGCTAGATATTCAAGGCGAACTCCTGATCGTTTCCCAATTCACGTTACCGGCTGATACGCGCAAAGGTTTACGGCCCAGTTTCACGCCAGCAGCGCCGCCCGCAATGGGGCTAGCGCTTTATGAATACTTTATCGAACAAGCTAGTTTAGCAATAGAGCCATCTGTGCAAACCGGTGAGTTTGGTGCCGACATGCAGGTCAGTCTAGTTAACGATGGCCCGGTTACTTTCTGGCTTGAAGTCTAGTTAAGGACGCACGTAAGCGTAACCTTGCTCTTGCAACTCCATAATTTGTGCAACACCGGCAGTTACTTTATCCACACCTTCAAGCAACTTTGGCTTCTTACCTGACTTCGCTTCCATCTTAGCCATTGTATTACCACAAGCGCTAAACGTAATATCTTGCTGAGCTAGGCTGGTAATACGTTCTACCGATTTGCTCTTAGTGGTCAGCATGTTTAAGCCTGGGCCATAAGCGACGATTTCAATCGTTATATTATCCACGCCGTAATGCTTCTGAAGATTTACCGCATTGTTTAATGCAATCGTTTGAGTACGCGGGTCGTCAGTACTCACTTGAATAACGATTTTATGCTCAACTTCCTCAGCCTTATGTGAAGCAGCCATTGAAACCATGCTTGCAGCGAACGCTAAACCTATTGCTACAACGGCAGCACCTAATATTTTGATATTCATTTTCCTCTCCTATTTAAGTGTAAAGCGATTAACTAACGACTCACTATACTCTTAGAGGAACACAAATTTCTATATCCACTCGCCTAAAAAGCCAGAGAAGACTATACGATCGGTTCAATATTGGTTTTAAAAACATGAGCTTACAAATTAAGGCTTAACGTAAGACCAACCGGCTTCTTGCAGCTCAATAATACGCGCTAAACCTGTTTGCACACTTTCAACACCGTCGATAACTTCTGGTCTAACGCCCGTTGACTCGTGAATAGTATCCATTGTATTTCCGCAGGCAGTAAAGACGACATCTGACTGCATTAAACTCGTAATGCGCTGTGTCACTTTGCTCTTGCTAGTCAGCATATGTAGGCCTGGGCCATAGGCGACCACCTCGATTTCGATATTATCGATGCCATAGTGCTTTTGCAGATTCACAATGTTACTCAAGGCAATATCTTGCGTGCGAGGATCATCAGTGTTGATTTGGATTATCAGACGGTGCTCACTATCAAAATCATCATCAGCGGAATTAGTCTCAGCAAAGCTGGTTGCAAAACTAAATAGGAGCGTCAAACAAACACCAATTAGGCCAGCTGCAATTATTTTAAGATTCATGAGCATTTTCCTCTTTAATTAACTCTATAACTACTATCATTATAATCTACTCTACTTACTACCAAGTAGCTTGCTACTATTCACAAGAACAAGCCACCATTACAAAGGTGATATAGACGCACCTACCCCTCGGGTGTATAAATTAAGTAATACTTATTTCATCTCACACTGTTAGTTAATCGAAGTCAGGGAAATTACTATGAAACTATTCAAAACCCTACTCCTGGTAATTACCTTTTTTACTTGGTCAAACGTCTTTGCTGAAACAACGACTAGCACTGATTCAGAATCCAGCGCTGCGACTGAAACCGTCGACTCTGATACTAAAACTAACGAAGAAGCTGATTCAACAGATGCAGACAAGAAGCTGCTACTGCTTAAAGATGGTGAATCTTCTGATGAATCTGAATCTTCTACAGATAGCACAGACGCTTCAACAGAAAGCACAGACACTTCAACAGAAGAAGCTACACCTCAGCCGGATGCCACACCTTCATCAGAAACGGCCGATGAAGAAGATGAGGACGACGAACCAGATGCAGATGATTGCTAAATATACCGTTATCAAATGATTTCAAAACCGGGCTCACGCCTTCTATGAAGAAACATGTTCTGGAGGAACATCTATGACAAGCATTAAAAAATTAACAACGATTACCGCGATGGTGCTAACGCTAGGCGTTGGTTTTGCTGGTGGCGTATTTGCAGATAGCCACGGCGGCAAACCTGTTGGTATAACACCTGACCTAATGAGCATTACCGTCAAGCACAACGGTAAAGATGTTGAAATCATCCGTAACCAAGACAATAAAGCTGTCGTTAACCCTGCTTTTGCCAAGACTTCACGCCCTTGCCCACCGTTTTGCATTCAGCCAATGCAAGTAGCACCTGGTGTTGAAACAATTGGTGAAGGTGAAGTGATTAAGTATATTGCTGACATGAACGATGGCGATAGCTCTATTTTCGTTGGTGATTCACGTACTCCTGACTGGGTTGCTAAAGGAACGATTCCTGGCGCAGTAAACGTGTCATGGACTAGCTTAGTACCTGCCAAAGGCGCAACAACTGAAGGCATCATTGATGTTATGTCTAAGCACTTCGGTGTAAAGCTTGCAGGCGACAGCGATGCAATGGATGTTAATGAAGCAATTACAGACGGCGACACTAGTTCAGTATTTGACTATTCAGGTGCTAAGACGCTAGTACTATTCTGTAATGGTATGTGGTGTGGACAGTCTCCTGCGAGTATCAGAACACTGCTAAAGTACGGCTACCCTGCTGAGAAGATTAAGTACTTCCGTGGTGGTATGCAGACTTGGGAAATCTTAGGTTTATCTACGGCAAAACCTTAAAGAGACTCTACATTAAGCTCTAAACAATATGAGCTAGTGTGTATAAAAAGCTCGGCAGTTTAATACTGACCGAGCTTTTTTATCTGAATAATATCCCCAAAGAGCAGGCTGAAAAAATCACTGATTTTGATAGTCTGTAAGTTCGTTTAAATCACTGATTACAGGTCCAAAGATGGCTATTGAAGTAAATGGTAAAGCAATCGAAACGACAGAAAATGGATATCTAGTTGATCATACCGTTTGGGATGAAGACGTCTGTAAGGCAATTGCAGAATCTGAAAACATAGAGCTCACTGAAAGGCATATGGATGTCATCGAATATCTGCGTGACGAATACATTAACAACGCAGGCAACCAGCCAATGGAGCGAGCCATAACCAAACATATGTCAGGTGTTTGGGGGGAAAAGCTAAAAGGAAAAGACCTCTACACTCTCTTTCCCGGCGCGCCAAGTAAGCAAGGTTTGAAGCTAGCAGGCTTGCCAGCAACAAACCGAAAAGGCGGTTATTAACGTTAAACAGCCTTTAGAATACAACAGCTTATTCTTTGTTAAAGAACACCATTCACAATAATTAGCAGAATATAAAGTCCTAACATCACCACCATCGGCGATAAGTCAAACATGCCGACTGGTGGCAGCCTTCTACGCACGGGGTTAACAAGCGGGCTAACTAAGCTATTCACTAGTGGCGCAACAGGGTTTCCATGTGCACTGCCTATCCAGCTGATCACGGCCATTAGAATTAGCGCGATGATATAAATCCAAATCACCCCAACAATCAGCTCTTTTAAAGAGAATCCTAAAATCCCGATCACGCTGAGCCCTTTGCCAATGAGTGCAAAGATGATGATCGATTTGATTACCGTTAACACATAAGCCGCCACAACAGCTGCCGTGTCGAGCTTGCCCACTGCCGGCAAAAACCTTCGCAAGGGAACTAATACCGGATTAGTAATTTTGACGAGGAACTGAGATAACGGATTATAAAAATCAGCTTTTGCATAGCCTAATAAAAATCGAATAATAATCGCACCAATGTAGAGCGAGAATAGCGTTTCTACTAGAAACAGGAGAATTTGTTGAATGACTGACATAGCAGATTATCCTTATGTTTTTTCAATAGCGGGCTTGGCCCCACTCAATACTATTGAGCGTTGTGCTGCTGCTTTCAATGCCGCATCGAAAGTAGCTTCTAAACCAGCAGACTGTAGTTGCCCGATGGCTGCTTCAGTAGTCCCACCGGGTGATGTCACATTTCTACGAAGCTCACCGGCACTTTCTGGACTTTCCATGGCTAGCTTTGCCGCGCCAAAAGCCGTTTGTTGTACCATTAATCGGGCTTCATCCGTTGTCAAACCAAAGCTTTCCGCAGACGCTTGCATCGCCTCCATGACTAGAAAGAAGTACGCTGGCCCAGAGCCAGAAACAGCTGTCACAGCATGTAGCTTTTCTTCATCGTCGAACCATAGCACCATTCCAACAGAACGCATGATACTTTCCGCCAAGCTGCGCTGTTCTTTACT
>CALKXC010000276.1 GCA_938004025.1 uncultured Leucothrix sp.
GTTTCATGCTCAGCAATAAGTTGTTCAATCTCTTCGAAAGGAATTAATGTGAAGCGTTTAATAAATACCGCCGCATCAACATCAGAAGTGTTTAGCCAGAATTGGTAAAACTTGTAAGGGCTGGTTTTTTCAGGGTCTAGCCAAATGTTTCCGCCTTCACTTTTTCCAAATTTAGAACCATCCGCTTTTGTAATGAGGGGGCAGGTAAATGCAAAAGCTTCGCCACCGCTCATACGTCTTATTAGCTCTGTTCCAGCAGTAATATTTCCCCATTGGTCGGAACCACCTATTTGCAACTTAACACCACCGTGCTTGTACAAGTGATAAAAGTCGTAACCCTGAATCAGTTGGTAGGAAAACTCAGTAAAAGACAGGCCTGTTTCAACTCGGCTTTTGACTGAGTCTTTAGCCATCATATAATTAATGGTGAGATGCTTACCCACATTGCGCAGGAAGTCGAGTGCTCCCATGTCTTTAAACCACTCATAATTATTTTCCATGCGAGCAGGATTTTCAGGCGCATCAAAGTCTAATAGTCTTTGCATTTGTTTGGCAACGCCAGCTTGATTGTGCTGCAATGTTGCTTCATCTAGCAAATTTCTTTCAGCGCTTTTACCTGATGGATCACCAATCATACCGGTCGCCCCACCAACAAGGGCTACAGGTGTGTGTCCGTAATGTTGTAAATACTTCAGTAACATAATCGTGGCTAGATTACCTACGTGCATAGAGTCAGCCGTAGGGTCAACGCCAACATAGGCCGCTATTTTCTCGCGTCCAAGTAACTCTTTTGTGCCAGGCATTATGTCCTGAATCATGCCACGTTGTTCTAAGTCATCGATTACATTCATGAGGTGTGTAAACCTTGTCTAAACTAAATAACGGTGAACTTTGCCGCGATTTGCCGCAGCTTTCAAGCGAGTAATGGCATTCTTAAGTATCTTTGTAATCTACAGGACATAAAGTGTCATTGAAAATGTTATTAAACTGTTGTTCTTAAAGGGTTTTATCGATTAATTTAAATAAATGAGCCTTTTTGTAAGTTACTTGCGCATAGCTAGATAAGTGTTTAAAAAATACACTATTAATCTTCTATATTTCATTAATTAAAAGGATTTAAGCGATGAAAATAATTTTGACAGTGATGTTAAGCGCATCATTCATTGCCACCAGCGGTTGGTTGGCCGCTGAAGGTGGGTTGATGAAGGCTATCGGACAAATTGATAACTCTCCAAAAGCGCTTGTTCTCGTTAGTTCAGTAAGCCAACTCTCACCAAAAAAACACATTCGTGAATTACATGGTGACATCGTCCAAACACGCGAAAAAAAATCACATAGAAAGTCTAGTTTGGCTAAATTTAAACAGGCACTAAAGATTCAAAAGCAGAAAAGGTTGTTAGGTTTGTCGAGTAGAAAAAATATAACTTCTGCTTACTAAAGCACTCATTTAAAAAAGTTTGATCAGGAAATCCAAGGAGAGTAACAAATTTTAAAATTGGCAATTAAAGTGGTGTTCTGCTTTTGGTGCCATACACGAAGAGGCTAAATGTATTAGCACTCTGTTTTTCATTAATAAAAGGACTTATACAATGAAAATTTCAATTACGACTATCGCAATCTCGACCCTGCTAGCGGGTAGTGTATTAACTTCAACTGCTTCAGCTGGTGATCTTACAGCTGATCGTGAAGCCAGAACATTACGAATTGAAGCGTTAACACAGGATGTGGCCTCAGGCCGACTAACACGCTCTCAGAAAATACTCGCGCAGTTACAAATTGCCCGTCTTGAGGCTGAAGCAAGAAAACTACGTCGTCTTGCTGATCGCCAAAGAGACAAACAAGCCGCACTAAAAAGACGCGGACTGTCCTACTAAGCCAAGGCAGTTAGCACTTAATAATAAAAATAAGATTGAACCCTCAGAGTTTCTGGGGGTTCGTCATTTCAGGTATGATGAAAGCTTGAATTTAAGCGGGCTTAATCTATGCCAAAGAAAATATCTAACATTGTGATTCTCACCGGCGCAGGAATTTCTGCGGAATCAGGCATCCAGACATTTAGAGCGAGCGACGGGCTGTGGCACGATCATCACATAGAAGATGTCGCTACACCTGAAGGCTTTGCTGCCAATCCATCACTTGTGCAAACGTTTTATAATGAGCGGCGTCGTCAACTTAAAGACCCATCAATTAAACCGAATCCGGCACATTTAGCTTTAGCTCGATTTGAGCAAGAATGGCATGGGAATTTGTTACTGGTTACTCAAAACGTTGATAACTTACACGAACGAGCTGGCAGTAAAAATCTGATTCATATGCATGGTCAACTTGACCAAATTAGGTGTAGTGAATCAGGCGCTGTATATCATTGGGAAGAGGATGTTGAAGCGACTCATGCCTGCAGTTGCTGTGAAAAGCTTGGAACCTTAAGGCCTAATATTGTTTGGTTTGGGGAAATGCCTTTTTTAATGGATACGATTAATGAGTCACTCGTTAATTGTGATCTATTTATCTCTATCGGGACTTCCGGTAAAGTTTACCCAGCAGCTGGCTACGTTGAGTATGCTAAAAGTATTGGTGCTCAAACAGTTGAGCTAAATCTTGACCCTACTGACAGCAGTTCTGTGTTTGATTTATCGATTAATGGTAAAGCTGGAACGACATTACCTGCATTTGTTGATGTTCTGCTTAAAACCGGTGCAATTCCTCAGAACAACAGTTTCTAGTGAGCGTGATCTATGAATGATGTAAAACCTCAAAACCAATCAATTGTAAAAGTCTGGGATTTACCAATTCGTCTATTTCATTGGGGACTAGTTGCTGCTGTTGCAACGTCTTTTATCTCAATGGAACTCGAAAACATGGAGGTTCACGTGATTAGCGGGGCCTGTGTTTTAGGATTGCTTATTTTTCGATTGTTTTGGGGCCTTTGGGGATCATCGACTGCTCAGTTTCACCGATTTATTCCATCTCCAAAGGGATTGATTCAGTACCTCAAAAAAACTGGGTCTGATGGCCGAGTGACCATAGGCCATTCAGCGATAGCCGCGCTGTCTGTAGTCGCGATGCTAGTTGCGATAGGCTTTCAAACTATCACAGGTTTGTTTGCTGATGATGATGTTTACACGACCGGCCCGCTGATTGAATATGTAGAAAGCGAAACTAGCGAATGGGCAACGGGATGGCATGCCACCAATTCAGAAATCGTCTTAGCCTTAATTGCGCTGCATATTTCCGCGATACTATTTTATAAGTTTGTTAAAAAGCAAAGCTTAGTGAAGCCGATGATAGTGGGCAGCCGGGTGTTAGATAATGAAGAGATGGTCGTTGAAAACCCTTTGGTTGAGCGACCATGGGCCTTATTCATTCTGACCGCAGCAGTTGCTGCCGCGATCCCTTACGTCTTGTTTTATCAGCTCTGATGTAGGCTTTAGTGTCCTGCTACCGCTAGTGTCGGTACCAAATGTAGTAAGTAGCCTTTCCCAACAAAAGTAAGCTTATAACACGGCTCATCGTTCTTGATCTCTTGCTCTAAAATGCCTTTATCGATTAGAAATTCCAATGCACTGATGGAAAGCTTGCCAAGCTTAATCTTAGCAGCAATTTCAACCTGTGTTGCCATTCCTTTAAGGGAGTACACCGCTTTCATAATGTCTGCATGAGAGTCGGATATTACGGGCATAGGGCCGACATACCTTGGGAATTGATCATCGGGAAACTTTCCATAAATAGATGAATAAGATTCTTGTATTGACTGAATATCGTCTTCTTTGTCACCGGTAATTTGGTAACTATGAAAAACGCCAGATTCTTTGATCTTATAATCGACTTTGGCAAGAAAGATTGGCAGGCCGGTATCTTGGGCAACATGATAAAACCCAGTTTTCCATTTATTTGACTGGCCACGGGTTCCTTCCGGTGTGAACAAGAAGAAGATATCTTGTGTCTTATGGCGGTCTACAAATTCTTTAATCAGCGCTACTTGGCCACGACCACCAGTAGAGCGATCTATGGGAATAGCGCCCAACCACATAATAAACGGACCGATGACAGGAATGCGGCACCAGCTATCTTTGATAGAGAAGTAGATTTTCTTATCAAGCAGAATGGCTGCTCCCAAGGCATAAATGAAATCCCAGTTTGAAGTATGAGGCGCAGCAATCGTTACGCCGGCCCCTTTGGATACTGAGTTGGTTGTTCGCCATCCAGTGATCTTAAACCAGAACTTGAAGAAATATTTGAGGATGTATTTAGTAATGACGCCGTCAAAGATTGTCTTATCACGTATTTTCAGGGTTTTCTTGGCCATAAAGAGTTTGCCTTGTCATGACTGTTGAATATGAGTCAGCATACCATGTGGCAATTTATCAATACTGAATAAGTATGATCTCATCATGATTAAATTGCCTGGCAATACTTATGCACGTTTTCACCTAGCTTGAGTGCTTTTCGGTTTAGGTTTACGCCGCCTAGGTGGCTTAGAACCTGCTGGTTGGTTTCGGTTATTTGCTTTACCGGATGGTTTCGGCTTTTTTGGATGGTGCTGCTTCATCCCAAACATAGAAGGTGGTACATCATGAATAGGTTCAAAACCATCAACGAGCTTCCGATCAAGCTCTTTATTGATCAGCCGCTCAATATCTTGCAACAGCTTGATTTCATCAGCAGATACCAACGATACAGCCAGCCCCGTAGCACCTGCCCGACCCGTTCTACCTATACGGTGAACATAATCTTCAGATACATTGGGTAAATCAAAATTAACAACATAAGGCAGGTCTATGATATCGATTCCACGGGCGGCGATATCGGTAGCGACTAGGGTCTGAACGGCTCCACGTTTGAAGTCAGCCAATGCTTTGGTTCTGGCGCCTTGGCTTTTATTGCCGTGAATTGCAGTAGAAGGGATACCCGCTGCATCTAGCTGCTTAGCAATTCGGTTTGCGCCATGCTTTGTTCTTGAGAAGACCAGAACCTGATGCCACTGGTTATCTTTAATCAGCTGGGCTAGTAACCCAGTTTTTTGTTTTTTATCAACGGGGCAAATGTATTGCTCGACTGATTCTGCTGTCGTATTGCGTGGGCTAACAGAGATTTCAGCAGGATCATTGACAATAGTCTTCGCTAATTTGCGAATCTCGGGTGAAAACGTTGCTGAGAACATTAAGTTCTGTCGTTTTACTGGCATCAGCGCCATGATCTTACGGATGTCATGGATGAAACCCATGTCTAGCATGCGGTCCGCTTCGTCTAGAATAAACACTTCAACCTGATTGAAACGAACGGCGTTTTGATTATATAAATCCAACAAACGACCAGGCGTGGCAACTAGGATATCAACTCCTTTACGAAGCTTCATCATCTGTGGATTAATCTTTACTCCGCCGAATACTACGGCCGAGCGTAAGGGGAGGTTTTTACCGTACGTCGAAATGCTGTCAGCAACCTGAGCAGCTAATTCACGTGTGGGAGTCAGCACAAGTGCTCTAATTTGGTTTGGTTTCGCTCTTTCACCACCGGATAGTTTTTCTAATAATGGTAGTGTAAAGCCAGCGGTTTTCCCTGTTCCCGTCTGTGCGGCGGCCATAACATCTCTGCCCTTAAGGACAAGTGGAATTGCTTGGGCTTGAATTGGAGAGGGTGTATCGTATCCTTGTTCCTTAACGGCTTCCAGGATAGAGGCCGAAAGGCCCAGTGAGTCAAAGCTCATATTTTTTCTCGTTTTTACTGCTTTAATAATGCTGCTTGTACAGCGGATTTGCATCTTACAGGATCTGTAGAGCAAGTGCTATTAATGCTTATAAGCAGTTTTCCGATAATTCGTAACAGCGCTTATTTTGTCTTCTTAAGAAGTGACAGCACACTATTGGATGTAATCGTTTTAGCATTGTCTCGGTAGGTTTCGTGGTTGCTTTCAATGTCGCTAAGCTTATATAAATAATTCACCATCATGCCTGAGGATTCACTGATTCCCTTCGTCGAAGTATCAGCTAGCCAATTAATACGTTCGAGTCTAGCGCCATTATTGAGATGGAAGTTGGCGACTGGGTCTAGTGCGCGATTTCGTTGTTTTGTATGCACTAAATATTCAGCGGTCAGTCGCATAAGTGGTTGTTTTAAAGCCGCTACTAAAGACTCATTGAGGTGCCAATCAGGTTTGTTCAGTGTTTCGCTAAGCGTTGTGAATTCATCAATCTTTCTTAAGGTCTGGCGTTCACTTGGCAGCAGTAAATCCGTTTCGCTGTTACTGTCTAACCAGCGACGAAGTCCGGGAATAGGGGAGAGCGTCGAGAACGTTTTAATATTGGGAAGCTCGGCCTTTAAATCAGCGACAACACGTTTTATGAGGAAGTCTCCAAAACCAACACCTGCTAAACCACTTTGCGCATTTGTTATGCTGTAAAAAATGGCCGTATCAGCTTCAAATGGATCTTCAAGCGGCGCGGACTCATCAAGAAGCGCTTGGATATTCCCAGACAGGTCTTTAACTAGGGCAACTTGAACAAAAATGATGGGTTCATCAGGCATCCGTGGATGAAAGAAAGCAAAGCAGCGGCGGTCTGTTTGCAGTCGGTTCTTTAAGTCACTCCAAGAGCGAATCTTATGTACCGCTTCATAATGAATGAGTTTTTCAAGAACAGATGCAGGGGTTGACCAAGAGAGGCG
>CALKXC010000277.1 GCA_938004025.1 uncultured Leucothrix sp.
GAGATTCATCCATTTCATTTCGGCTTTCGTGAATTTCCGCCATAAAATGGTGTGCGAGATCTTGATAAGCTTCTTGCTTGATTAAGGTCTTTGCGTGCTTTTCTGCTTCCACATACCTATCTTCAGAAATATAAAGCGCAACGAGTGATTTAACCACCTCAAGATTTTCTGGAGCGCTGGTGTAAATCGCCTCTAATTGAACAATTGCTTCAGCCTGATTATCATCAAGCATCAATAGACGGGCATATTCAAGCCGACTAGAATTATCAACATGCCTACCCGAAACAAGTGTCTGCATCACTTGCATCGACTCATCTTTACTGCCTTGCTTGAACAGCGCTTTACTCTTAAGCACCATAGCCACGTTTTTTAGTTCGTCAGGAAGTTCTTCTTGCAAAGCATCCACTCGTGAAACTACCAATGAGAACTTACGCTGATCTAAAGCGATACTAGCTAACTTTAGCTGTGCGGCTGGCGTGTCGTTATATTTGGTTATATAAATTTCAAAAGCTTTAAAAGCACTCTCATGATGTGATTCTAAGGAAATTAATGAAGTCAAAAAAGACAATGCGTCATAATCATTTTCAGCGATCAACTGATGTATTTCGTTTAATTCACTTGCCGCTCGATCGAACTGTTTATCTCTCAATAATAACAGCGCAAGGTATTGTCTCGCCTCAACTTGCTCCTTACCAATATTTACCCATAGTTGTGCACTATGAATCGCCTTGTCAAGGTACTCTGTTTGGGCGGCTGTTTCCGTAGCGACTCTTGCTAAATCTATATCTAAGTTGCCATCGATAACTCGCTCATAATGAAGCGTAGCGGTTGCATCATCGCCCTGAAGTCGATACATCTCAGCGGCTAACGTATGGTACATATCCTGGCTAGCCGAAACATTTTGAGGAGATTGATGGTCAGCAGGAACCAACGCGGCAGCATTGGATTGACTAATCAACGGAAGCTCAACGTCTTTACACCCACCAGTAACAGCAATAACACTTACTGTTAGTAGTAGCGAAAGATTTCTAATAATCAATCTCTTTTGCATGAAAGTCACTCGTTAGATTCCGGGGATTTGATTAGAATTCAGTTCATTTCTACCTCAAACCCGTTTTCAAAACCAGCCTGTGTGAATGAACTGCTCAATAAAACTGCTAACTGGATCATAAATTTAAGGCAAAATAACCATTAATGATCCCAATATTTCTGTGTTCATTGTTTTTTTATACTACTAAACACCCATTAATGAAAGTCTACTTGTATTCCTAAGTCGCCTGTCACAGAATCTGACTTCCTGAAAATTCGTTACGAATTCTTATTTGTATGTCAATTGTAGTTATCGGAATCAATCATAAAACAGCGCCTGTTGCAATTCGAGAAAAAGTCGCTTTTTCTGAACAACAATTGGGCGGTGCATTGTCTATGGATGATGAACTATTCGATGAAAAACTTATTTTATCAACCTGCAATCGAACAGAAATCTACGCTAGTACCGATAAAGAAGTAAATCCAAACCTCTTAAATCAATGGTATTCACAACTTCACGCAGACATAGATGAGGACTTGGCGCCCTATATTTATCAACACTCAGATTCTGATGCTGTACAGCATGCTTTTAGAGTCGCTAGTGGTCTAGATTCCCTAATACTAGGCGAGCCTCAGATTTTAGGCCAGCTTAAAACAGCGCTGAATACCGCGAGTACGCACAAATCGATTGGCAATAAACTCAATCGATTAATGCAACACGCCTTTTCAACGGCTAAAAAAGTTAGAACCGATACTGACATCGGTTCTAACTCAGTATCCGTCGCCTACACCGCGGTAAATCTTGCACGTCAAATCTTTGGCGATCTTGATACTCAGACAGCACTTTTAATAGGTGCTGGCGAAACTATCGAGCTTGTTGGACGCCACCTTCAAGGGGCTGGCGTAAAGAAAATCATTATTGCTAATCGCAGCTTGGAGAATGCTAGAGTCATTGGTGACAGTCTAAATGCTGATGTAATTGGACTGTCAGACATCAGTCATCATCTGCACTTAGCCGACATTGTTATCTCTTCAACCGCAGCCCCTATTCCCATTATAGGGAAAGGCAGCGTGGAAAAAGCACTTAAGCAAAGAAAGCATAAACCTATCTTTATGGTAGATATCGCCGTGCCAAGAGATATTGAACAAGAAGTGGGTGAATTAAATGATATTTATCTTTATACGGTAGATGATCTTCAGTCAGTCATTGATCACCACTTAGATTCTAGACGTCGCGCAGCCGACATTGCCGAAACAATGATCACCAAAGAAACCGAAGTGTTTTTAAGCTGGCTTAATGCCCAGCAGCAAATGACGCCTGTGATACAGTATCGTGAGCAGCTTGCCAGCACCAAACAAGAGGTCTTGGATAAAGCGTTGAAACAACTCAAAAATGGTAAAACCGCAGAAGAAGCGCTACAATTTCTCGCCCATACATTGACCAATAAACTTGGACACATGCCGACCCAAACGATGAATCATGCCGCTCACTCCGGTGATCTTGAGATACTGAAGTCGGCAAAACGTCTACTTGGTTTGAGCGGTACCGCCAAGCAAACACCCAATAAAGAAGATTAACTTTGAAACTATCTATTTTAAATAAGCTGGAGAGCCTAGGTGAGCGTTATGCTGAAATCGCTATTCTCCTTTCTGAAAATGACGTTATCAGCGATCAGAACCAGTTTAGACAGCTTTCAATGGAATATAGCCAACTAGAACCTGTTGTTCAGGAGTTTGAGAAATACCTGCAAGCGACTGAAGACAAAACAAACGCCTTGGAAATGCTTGAAGATCCAGAAATGAAGGAACTGGCTCAAGAAGAGTTGAGGGATGCGAATATTGCCTTAGAGCAACTTGAATCTACTTTGCAGGTTTTACTGTTACCCAAAGACCCCAACGACGATAGTAATATCTTCCTTGAAGTTCGAGCAGGGACGGGTGGGGATGAAGCAGCAATTTTTGCAGGCGATTTGTTTCGTATGTATTCACGCTATGCGGAAGTCCGCGGTTGGAAAGTTGAGGTTATGAGCCAAAATATCGGCGAGCATGGTGGCTATAAAGAAGCGATCATTCGAATTATTGGTACAGGAGCCTACTCTCGCTTAAAGTTTGAATCAGGGGTACATCGCGTTCAGCGAGTCCCTGAAACCGAGTCACAGGGCCGTGTTCATACCTCAGCTGCAACCGTCGCAATCATGCCTGAAATCAATGCGGTCGAAGCTCAAGAAATTAAAAGCTCAGATATTCGTGTCGATACTTTCCGGGCATCTGGCGCAGGTGGTCAGCATGTTAATAAAACAGACTCCGCTATTCGTATTACGCATCTCCCAACGGGCACCGTAGTGGAGTGTCAGGATGAACGCTCACAGCATAAAAACCGTGCCAGAGCTATGTCACTCTTACAGTCAAGAATCTTAGAAGCAGAGAAGCAGGTTCAGCATGATGAGCAAGCTGAAGCTCGTCGCAGTCTCGTTGGAAGTGGCGATAGATCTGAGCGCATCCGCACCTATAACTTTCCACAAAGCCGAGTGACCGACCACCGAATTAATCTAACGCTTTATAAATTAGATGAGGTAATCGCAGGCTCAATGGATTCTATTATTGACCCGCTGATTAACGAGCATCAAGCAGACTTACTTGCTGCAATGGCTGATCAGGGTTAGTCGTATGCGGATTGATGCCGCCATAAAAAACGGCACAGAAAAGTTATCGGAATCCTCCTCCTCTGCAAGATTAGATACTGAGTTATTGCTCGCTTACTGCCTAGGCAAGCCAAGAAGTTACCTTTACACTTGGCCTGATAAAACGCTCAATCCTGCACAGCAAGAATCGTTTCTTCGATTACTCACTAAGCGGCAAAGTAACTACCCCATCGCCTATCTAACAGGCCACCAAGAGTTTTGGTCTTTGAATATTATTGTCACACCGGACGTTTTAATACCTAGAGCCGACACTGAGTTATTGGTCGAAACTGCCCTAGAAAAAATTGCTAAGCTTGAAAAACCGAAAATTTTAGAACTTGGAACGGGCTCAGGCGCCATCGCATTAGCCTTGGCCACTGAACGCCCTGATAGTGACATTATTGCAACTGACATTTCTGCTGAAGCTTTAGCAGTTGCCGAAAAAAACAAACAAAACCTATCGATCAGGAACATAAGGAACATTCAATCAAACTGGTTTCAATCCATTCCATCTAACACTTTTGATCTGATCGTTAGCAATCCACCTTATATTGACCCAACAGATGAGCATCTGATGGGTGCTATTCGTCACGAGCCTATTCAAGCACTAACTTCAGATAACAAAGGCCTAAGTGACATTGAGCACATTGCCAGTAATGCTCAACGCTTTTTAAACAATGGTGGGTGGTTAATCCTTGAACATGGCTATGATCAAGGCGAGCTAGTTAGCAATATATTAGCCAAAGCAGCCTATCAACAAATAAGCTGCTTATCAGACCTCAGCGGGAATGACCGGATTAACGTAGGCTCGAAACGATAAACTTAACCCCAACACTCTTTAATGTTGTCAGCATTGTAATAGCTGGAAATCGAGTTACCTGATGCGCCCTTCCTGCCAGTATTAAGAATACTAAATCCGGTACATTTTTCGTCTTTTGCCTGCGCCTTATTTATATTTGGAATCGCTTTTATCTCATACCCAGTACAAGGGCTTGCACTAGTACCTAGACAGGTCGTTGGCTGGCCTTCTGCTGTGATCGTATAAAGCTCAGTTTCTGAATAGAGCGTTCCAGCAGGGAACCCTAAGCCATTACTGTGAGATTTGGCATACGTCAAATTTTGAATGTAATAACTCTCTTGAAGTTGTGCCATACGCAAAATCTCTGTCTTAGCTTCGGTTCTCTTACTTTTTGTCACATAAGCCGAGTATGAAGGAATTGCGATGGAACTAAGAATCCCAACAATAGCGACCGTGATCATTAGCTCAAGCAGTGTAAAACCAAAGTTTTTATTTTTATTATTCATTATTTTTCTCATTTTATTCATTCACCCAGAAAACTTTCGGCAGGAAATCACCCAAGTTTGCATTACCGTTCTTTGTATTTTTATCAACAATTGGTACTAAGTTCTTACCGACTCTAATGTCAACATGCTGATCACAGCCCTCATTAGTACAGTCACTTAGCTTGTTGAAAACTAACTGAGGGGAATCGAGGATATCACCGTGAGAAATTATGATTGAGTCATCGGCTGCACCAACCGCACCGTCACGATCCAGATCAACTGTTGCGGAAGCCGTCATCAAATCAAGCACGTAAGCTCTTGTTTGGTTATTAGTTAGCGTCGTACACGCACCAATTCCAGTGGTTACAGTGGTTGCAGTATTAGCAAACGTTGTGAAAATCACTTTATTGTTAAACGTTATTGGCGCTGCTAAAACTTTCTCTCCCTGTCCGTTTACCAGTTTTTTATACCAGCCCTTATGTGCAGGTAAAAAGTCTCTGCCCGCAAGAGTATTCGATTCAATCAAATCTCCCTCAACTAAAGCGGCAGGTGCCGTCGTAGGGATACCAAAAACATTTTCATCATATAGCACGTAAAAACGATCATTAATTGTTTCGTTCAAAGGATGAGAACGGTAACCGCTGCCGATGGAAACAACAATCGTGTTGGTGCCATTATGTCTAAACAACGAGACATCGGGCTCATAGAAGAACTTACGTGCATTCGCGCCACCGCCTTCACCGAGACTAGCAAACTTACTCACCCGAGCATCATT
>CALKXC010000278.1 GCA_938004025.1 uncultured Leucothrix sp.
CTATTTGGACTGAACAAATCGGTAAAGCCGGAGATCATTACATCAACCATTCTTGTGCGGCTTGTCATGTTCGCAATGGCCGTGCCTTGGTTGCCGATGTTGGTGGTTCTTTAGATAAATGGGTGTTCAAGGTGGGAGATGCGAATGGAAATGCTGACCCTCAGATGGGTAAAGTGCTACAGCCTGAGCAAACGGGTGCCGGTGCTCATGAAGGTGATGTCACTCTAGGGGCTTGGACAGAGCTTGCTAACGGTTTGCGTTCGCCTAACTACATTTTCAGTAGAGGTACCCCCGCACAGTTTTCAGCGCGTATTGCTCCCAAGATTGTCGGTGTTGGATTGCTAGAAGCCGTTCCTGAGGCGACGATTCTGAGTATGGCTGACCCTGATGATGCAGATGGCGATGGTATTTCAGGACGTGCGGCAAGTGTGACAGATCCAGCAACGGGTGATTTAAGGCTCGGACGATTTGGCTATAAAGCAGGGACTTTCAGCGTAAAGCATCAAGCAGCTAGCGCTTTGAATACTGATATTGGCGTGATGACTAGTTTATTACCTAATCCAGATTGTGGCAGCCAACAAGTCAACTGTGGCAATGCGGTTCAGGAACTAGCCGATGATCAACTGGATGACTTAGTTAAGTACCTCAGCTTATTAGGGGTTCCCGCGCGTCGCAACTACAGCGATACATCGGGCGAGACTATCTTTGATAATATCGGTTGTGCTGCCTGTCATACTCCTACGCTGACGACTAGCGATTTCCATCCATTGGCTGAGCTTCGTAGCCAAACAATCCACCCTTATAGCGACCTGTTATTGCATGATATGGGAAGCGGTTTGGCTGACAATCACGGAGAAGGCGATGCTAGTGGTTCTGAGTGGCGCACGACTCCATTATGGGGCTTAGGGCATGACCGCAGTGTTATGTTAGGCGATGCTAAAGCTAATGACACAGTGTCGTTAGCGGGTGATGCAAATGATGTTAATCGCATCGGTTATTTACACGATGGACGAGCGCGTACTATTGATGAGGCGATTCGCTGGCATGGTGGTGAAGCGCTCAATGCTAAGAATGCTTATGATGCGCTTTCTGAGACTGATAAAGCCAAGCTGTTGGCGTTTTTGAATAGTCTATAACAACAGTAAATTGACACCTGTGGCACGTGAGTTACAGGTGTTATCTATAAAAGTCAGACAGTTTTTGGTGGCTTAATTGAGTACATCACTAAGCCACCAATCACAGCAATGCTTAGCGCATAGACTAGACCCCAGCTCCAATCCCCACCTTTCCATTCAATCAAATTACTAAACACTATTGGCCCAATAACTTGCCCCGCGGTTGTTCCTTGAAAAACCAGCGCGATGGCTAGAGAGATTTGTATCGGTTCTGTGGTGTAGGCTGGAGCTTTGGCAAATATCGCAGCGGGGATTATGCCAACAGAGACGGCAAAAATCATAAAGCAGGTATATTGAAACCAGAACGGCAGTGCTTGTACAAACACTAGTGAACAAAGCATTGATGGGATAACAAAGCCAATAACCAGCAAGCGATTTAATGGGTAGCCCCGTTTGATGAAATAGCCTCCAACAAGGTTTCCAAAAACGGTAGAGAAAATTGCGATTGCTAAAAGATAAGAACCTGTTTGTAAGCTGATCTGTTTGGTTTCATGCCAAATGGTTGGAGAGAAGGCGATACCTACAGTATAAAGGCTCGAAAAAATTCCAAGACCCAGCGCCATCATTAAAGTGCCAGGCTGGAAAATGCCCCTGATCTGTTGTTTAGTGATGCCACGTTGCTTGTCACCTGAGCGTCCAACTTTAAGAAAGGCGAGGGCGAGTATCACCATCCAAAACAAAGCAAACCATCCGGTTAATGACCAAGGCAAACGCCAGTCTGCAAGATCAATTAACGTTGGGGAAATCAGCAGCATAGAGCTAACACCCACCGGTAACCAAAGTGACCAGACAGTCATTCCCATAGGCCTATCTTGAGGTAACACGGCACGTGCGATGAGTGCGGGGCCAGCCACGGCAATCATCACAAAACCAAAGCCCTCAACGATACGGCCAAACAGTAACCATGAAAGACCGTCGGCATGCGCTGAAATTAAACCGCCACAGCCCATAAGGCCTAAAGCCAAAACTGCGGTTCGGTAGTTGCCAAACTGAGCGCCAGCAATGGCGATGGGCACGCAAAGTAGCATTGAGAGTAGGCTGTAGACTGAAACGACTAAGCCAAGATCCGAAAGCTCTAAGCCCATTTCTGCTTGAATCAAGGGAAGCACAGGTGCAACTTTGCCGATATTGAAGGCCGCAGTAAAGCCAGCTCCAGCAACGATCATGACCAATGGCCAGCTTGTTTTAGTCTGCATTATGCACCTTGATTTTTAGCTTAGGCTACCGGTTAATATCATTTCCCACATCAACTCGATCATGCTTCAAAGGTTCATCAATATCAATGACTTCATCTAGCTCGCGTGCGTAACGATGCCCAGAATAAACCGCTGCAGCAATAATTGAGGGTGCTTCGCAATCTCCAATGCGGGTCAGCGTAAACGGCAGCTGCTCAATATCACCGTCTTTAGCTGCTAAGAGAGAGTGATATAAATCATCATTAGGTTTGCGCTGAGTAACCATAACCACAGACTTTACCTCAGCCCCCTTCTGCTTTAACTTCGCGCATAGCCGCTAATTGACCGGTTGGATATAAGCCTCAATCTGTGCATTTCTTATCTGGTACCCAGCGGTCGCGAGATCTGTCGTAATCTCATCGACTTGAATCTCCCCAACAACCCAGACGGGTCTTGAGATTTTGCTTAGAGAAATACTTTTCCCTTCTCCTGGACTCACCATTACCGTTTGGTTTATCGGTGGCGGAGGGGAATGAATGCAGCTTCCATAATAAGGCACTAACAGGAAGTCACCAACAAATTCTCCATTGGTATCGAGTGGGGAAACAAATCCTGGAATGCGCACTTTTTTACCTTTGAGGGAAAGGTTTGGGCCAGCACTGTTTAGCTCACCCATGATCTTTTTGTAAAGGACGCGCTCTTCCTCCGAGCCTTCAGGTGTCGCAGCAATCTCTTCTTGATACTTTTCAACAATTTTGTCGGGCTTAAATTCAGCAGGAACTAAGTCATCCCATTCAATGTTCTGAGCATCTGTATTGGTTGTGCTTAAAGGTTCTGGTTTCTCATCGGCTGCGATGATTGCGGCGATATCAGTACCCAGTGCGATAGGTTGTTCGGTTGTAGACTCAACCGATTTTTCAGCTTTGTTAACTCCACCATCGCTACAAGCGGCAAGTAATAAACAACTGAGAATTAATGGCGTTATTTTAAAATATTTCATTGTTAATCCTTAATCGTAAAGCTATCGTGTAACTATCGTTGATAGGCTACTCATTGCAATCTACTCTCAGTAGTTACGCGTGGAAGTACAAGCTGGACGCCTACAAGTTCTAGTCTGCCAGACTCATTTGGGCTTATCCAGTCAGCATTATTTATAGTATCAGCTATAAAGTGTTTGGAGTAACTATCACACAGCTATAGCGGTTGTTGTATAGTGCTTTATGCAGCATCTGGGGAAAGAGGATTGATACTTACAGGAGAGAATATCGATGTATGCCGTTTGTGTGACGTTTCAAATTAAAACAGGAATGGCTGAAGAGTTCATGCCACTGATGCAAAAGCAGGCGCAAAACTCTTTAAAACTGGAAGAGGCATGTCATCGTTTTGATGTCTGTACTAACGCAGAGAAGCCTAATGAAGTATTTCTGTATGAGATTTATGAGGATGCAGAAGCCTTCCAATTGCACTTAGCTACAGATCACTTTAAAGTGTTTGATTTGGCGATTCAGCCGTTGTTAGCGGGTAAGGAAGTTAACACTTATTCGACGGTTTATCCCTGATTTGGGTAAGACTTAGTAAGATATAAACTCGGTAGGCACTTGATTTGTCAGCCAAACGAGATTCTCCGAGCAATAAAACACATAGCCATTCTTGTACATTTCACCAGAAGCAATTTTAAGCACTACCGGTTTACCGTGCCTGCTTCCAACCTGTTGGGCGGTGCTTTCATTTGATTACAGATGCAGATGGTGCCGACTGCCTTTGACGAGCCCTTTTTCGTTCATTATTATTTCCTGTTATTTTGTAAATACTCGCCAATTTCATGTTCTGAAACATAAAAAAGGCGAGCTTAAAGAAGCCGAGCTTATCCTTTGACAACCCGCTCCAGCCACATATTGACTATTGACTGAACAGCTTTACCTTGCTCCGCATTTTGACGTCCTTGTACCTGAATAAGATACTTAGTCAACGGATCAACTTCTATCGTTGCTCTTCTTCCATCTTTATCACGCAATGAAAAAATAGCAGCATGACCGTCTACGCAAGCCATAGAGTAGCTACCCACGCAGTGCTCCATTTCCTGACCTTCAGTTCGAAGTGCCTGGCTAGAAGTCAGCTCAACAAAGCGCCATGACTTACCGTTGGACATGGTTGTCCAATCCCAGTTGCGGCTTTTCCAAGTAGCATCAACCTCATCATAATCACCGTAGTAATAAACATTATGCATCGCTCGACGAGCGGCTTGCTCCTCAAGATTTTGCTGGCGTAAGCGATCGCTTTCTTCGTTTCTAGCCATCGATACCTGACGTGCACGTTCTGCCATTCGCGCACGAGCCTGCTGGATTAGAAACTGCTCGCGTTCGTACTCGGCAATGCTTTCCATTACCTTGTTTTGGCTGCGACCTTGCAAACGATAGCTCTCGCCATTTCGTGCATGCTCAGTCTGCTGATGACGCGCCCACCAAAGGACTTTGCGATGCGCTTCAGAATCTAAATCAAACTGCTTACTGATGGTCCAGCGGCAAGTGTCGTACCAAAAGTCACGGCCTTCCTCTGAAACAGGGTCCAGCAAATCAATCACATAAGACTCGTTAGCCATCAAGCAAGCAAAGTCCTCATCCCATCCGCCGAGGCGTTTAAACTCAGCATAAAGCACGGCATGTAAAGGAGTAGCATCGGCTGGGCTAGTGAATAACTGATGCCACAGCTTGTTGCTCATACTAGTCCAGCCAAAGTAGCTAGCCAGCATCTTCAGGCTTCCACCTTGCGCGTACAATATATAGCAAAGTAACCAGCGCACACTTTCTTCATCCGCCACATTTGACCAGCAAGCCTTTAGAAAAGCAGGCGCTTCGTATTCAACGAATAAGTGCTCTAGTAAATCAGTTCCACCTTTTGCCTGCCACTCCTGTGGGCTACGAATCCAAAAAGGTGACAACATGCACACGTTTTGAATCAGAATCGTATTACGTGAAAAAGCACGCTTGATGACAGCAATATTCGCGTCACTAAGCTGATTTGCTTGCGCAGGCAGCAACGACTCAAGCCCTTCTGCTAAGTACCTTTCAAACCACTGTTTAGCCCGATTCAATAGATCTTCTGATGGCTTTTCTAGCGGTATTGCCTCAGCTGTCTCTGGAGCTTTCGTACTAATCTTTAAGGCAGCAAACGACTCCGCTAGCGCACTTCCTAGCGTAGGTGTTGGATATAACACATCGTTAAGGCTGTTCAGGTTTCGCTGTTTTTTAAGCGTCGAAGCATCCATTGCTTCGTTATAGCTTCGCGGAACCTGAGGCTTTGCCAATGGCCGCCCAGTAAAGTAGTCGTGATTTAAATGATATTGTTGCAGTTGCTCATCAGTTAAGGTCTGAAAGCATTGCTTTATTGTTTGCTTGGCTGCTGCCGTGTTCATGCTGACCTCCATCTCTGGTCTGATTAATCTTGTCGTTCAGAAATGAAATTGCAAAGGGCGTGCCAAAGTTTGAAAA
>CALKXC010000279.1 GCA_938004025.1 uncultured Leucothrix sp.
CCGTGTAGGTTAGAAGCATAGCGAAGCGTGCCACCCTTCTTTGGCTCTGCGGCCATTGCAACTTTAGCGTCTAGCAGTAAGCTTTTAGCGGCGACTAGCGAAACACCAGTCATCAATGACAGCTTCATCATCTCGCGACGACCCATGCCTTCTTTTGATAATTTACACGCTAAGTCTTTGTGAGTTTGTGTCAGGTCACTATATCTGATACCAGATTGACTATTATTCATTCTTGCTCCTCATTATGTTTATACAGATGCTCCTCAGAAAAGCCTAACATATTCAGACGGTTATTTGAAATGGCTGAAAATCATAGTTAATACCCAAGTGGCAAGGCGGTGGTATTTTTTATTTCTTCCATCGCAAAATAGGAGCTGACATTCGCTATATCCACTTTTTTAATCATTCTTTTATAGACGGCGTCGTAAGCTTCAATGGAAGGAACGACCACTTTCAGCATGTAATCCACATCCCCACTCATTCGATAAAACTCCACGATTTCAGGTATTTCGTCTACAACCCTTGCAAAGTTTTTTAACCATTCAACGGTGTGCTGCGTGGTACGGATATTCACAAACACGGTGACGCCTAAGTTGAGCTGCTTCGCGTCAAGCAGTGCCACCCTTTTCCTTATAACACCAGAATCTTGAAGTTTTTGAATACGTCGCCAGCAAGGGTTTTTGGATAAGTTAACCCGCTCTGCTACTTCGTTTAACGATAGATCTGCTTTGTCTTGCAGTAACGCTAAAATCTTTTTATCCACACTGTCGAGCATAATTTCCCATTTTTACTAGTTACTCTGGGAATATATTCTATAAGTTAAGAATTTTAGTCAATCTTTGGGATAATTTTAGCGTCTCTCTTAGCTATGATTTGTATTCAACTTACTCAGCATCAAGGCGAATCATGTTAAATAAATTTATGGAACATCCTGCAAGCGTGAACGAGAACTACTTTCAGCACATGGGAGCTGCACTATTTTTCTGTGGTCGTTTTTGCCTTGGTGCCTTCGCAGCCTTGATTCATGCATTCTTCCCTTTCCTTTTTGTAAAAACCGGTGGTCAGATAGTTACTGAGTTACATGAAAAAATGGTTTCCTCACGGATTCAACAGCCAAAAAGTTAACAACAATTGACGCTCGAAAGGCCAGTTATATTAAAAGTTTAAGGCATTAATTGCTCATACCTTCCTTTCATTAGTATTTCATACTCGCCTGTCATAGGTAGGGTGAAAGAAATTCATTTAAACGGGATACCATTTATCAAAACGTTTCAATGGAATTCCGCTAAGGAAATAATGATTACAAGAATGTATGGAAGCTAACATGACCCCCCCTGAAAAAAACATAAGCTGGCCTTTGCTCCTGTCGTATTTCGTTTTATTGATACTTGCAACTACAACGTCTGTTCAAGCCGCGCTATCTGACTACACTAATGAAGAACAAATCGCCTATGAAACGGTAGCAGCAGAGCTGACAAACGTTAATGGCTTGCCACATCAAGCCGACGACATTGAGCCCGAAACTTATTGGGTTGACTCGGTCAATGGAATTGATGCGGATACAGAAAACGGTAAGATCGATCAGCCTTGGAAGTCTATTCGTTTTGCATTGAGTCGAGTTCCTTTCGAAAAAGACACGGCTAACATTGTTATCCGAGGGGGCACGTACGCTCCTGAAGTTTTATATTTCGAACAGCTTCGAGGGGGAAATTTAAGCTTAGATACTCCTTTTAATTTAATGGCTTACCCCGGGGAAAGGGTGGTTATAGATGGAGCCAATGTTACTAGCGCGCTGGTATCAATTGCTAACGCACAAAAAATCACCTTCTCTGGTCTAGAGTTCACCAACGTACTAGGCGCAGGAAAGTCTGTTATTTATATAGCTGATTCCAGCGACATTGTATTCACTAACAATTTAATAACCAATGCAAAGTGGACAAATGATGCTGATGAAGCTGAGTCCCCAACGCTCGCTGATCGCTTGAATGCAATCGCTGTTGTAGGATCGAGTACCGATATAATGATTAATAATAATACTTTAAGAAACTTAGTAACCGGCTATGGCGAACCAATTTTGGTGACACAAAGCGCTGATGCGACCGTTACTAACAACGCTATTTCTGATGTCGACCCAGAGACATTCTCAGGTCAGCGATATTTTGTTAGCACCAATGGCAGTGATACGGATGGTATCGGCACAAAAGAAAGGCCTTGGAATACTATTCGTCAGGCGCTTATCGACATCCCTTTAGATGAAGATGATGCTACTGTGATTGTTCGTGGTGGAATATACAAAATCCCTGAAGTTTTGTATTTCGATAGTGAGCGAGGAGGCTCAGAAGGGAAATACTTCACAATAAAAGCTTATAAAGATGAAGAGGTTATTATTGATGGAAGTTTGTTGGTTGATAACTTTAGCGCAATGGTATCGTTTAGTGCTGCCTCCTACATACGTATTAAAGGTCTCACATTTACGAACCTTACCGGTCTGAAATCAGGTATTTATATTACCAATACCAGTCATCATATCCGAATCATCAACAACACCTTGCGTGACATGACTTGGGTAGTTGATACAGCAACTGATGACCCTAAAAACCCCACTCCCTCGGATAATCTAAACCCAATCGCAGTCATTGGAAATCACCCCACTGAACCTGTTCACAACATTGTTATTCGCGGCAATCAATTATCCAATATTGTGCCTGGCTACAGCGAAGGGATCAAAATTGTTGGGAACGTGACGGATTTCGTTGTCGCTAAGAACCATATTCATCATATTGCTAATATCGGTATTGTCGCAGCAGGAAACTACACTTGGGTACAAGACGCTTCAGGAGCCACCATTCCAGCTGAAGTCAACCATGCTAGAAACGGCGTTATAAGAGATAACATTGTTCATCACGCCATTTCGCCTGTAGCCAACTCTGCAGGAATCTACCTTGACGGGGCGCGTAATGTGCTGGTTAGAGGCAACACTTCCTATAACAATGGCGTCGGCTTCTCCGTTGGCAGTGAACAATCAGGAGATGCATCAGATAATACATTAAGAAGAAATATCGCTTACGATAATATTGATGCTGGCCTAGTCGTAGGAACTGCTGATGCTAACGTGGTCGCCTTTGTGAAAAATACGACCATTGTTAAAAATGAGTTTCGAAATAACTACACTAAAGGTGGCTATGGTGGGGAAATGACGATTCAATCTGTGGATGGACTTAAGGTTAACAACAATCTATTTTCGTCACGAAGCGATATCATCATTGTCGCATCGCAACCTTCAACCAATCTCCACTTAGACAGCAACCTTTACCACGGCATTTCAAATACGCCTGACAATGCAGTATTTGACTGGGGAGGTATTAATGGTGTTTCGTATCAATCTCTCTCCGACTACCAAGCAGCAACGTGTAATGACTTAAGAAGTATTTACCAAGATGCTAGTACGATAAAGTTTGTTGATGGATTAAAAAAGAAGAAAATGAAGCCAAGGAAACAGAGGGGAAAAGCGCTTTTAAGCAAAATTAAACGTGCCTGTTATCGAGGCAAAAAGGTTTGGTAAATTAAAAACAACGCATGCTGATTTAACAAATCAGCATGCGTTTTTTAGATTAACTTAGCTTTAGATAAATTAAAAAAATAATTTTAATCAAACTGATTTAACTTCCTTGCCATTAACAATGAAGCTTTTACCATCCGAACTGTGCTGCAGATCATCTATCGTGCACCGATTTAACCTTAATGCCCTATCCTCTAAAGCTTGTACCCATAACCATAAATCGATTTAATAAAATCTTTTTTTCCAGTGGCTTTGCAAATTTTATTTTTTATATTTCTAATGTGGCTTGACAAGGTGTTGTTATTAATTTTTTTTCCTTGAATTTCAAATATAGCGGTG
>CALKXC010000280.1 GCA_938004025.1 uncultured Leucothrix sp.
GGTAAAAGTCATGGTTTTAATGCTTCTCGTGGAAACCGCTTTGTAGTCGTCGATATTCCTGAATCAATGGCACCTGAATTGGAACGCCTGCCTACATTCATTCCAGTTGATAATGCCTTAAGTCAGTACGTCAATTTTCTTCATCAACAACTGCAACAAGGCGCCATCGGTCACGGCTGTAATCAACACATGTTGCTACTGCTAATTCACTTACTACAGGATCGTTTCAATGATGCGATGCCAATAGATCAGCGGATTGAAGCTACCCGTGACTATATCGATCTCCATTTTCATGAACCGCTCTCACTCGCGCAACTAGCGGTTATCGCTCACCTTAGTCCTCGCCAGCTTAGTGAACTGTTTCGCCGTGATATCGGCATGACGCCCCAACAATATCAAATTGAAAAACGCATGCAGCAAGCCATGCACTTACTCGAAACCAGCAACATTAGCATTCAAAAGGTTGCAGACCAGGTCGGCTATAACAGCCTTGCCAGTTTTAGTGATCGTTTCCGGCAACACTTTGGACAATCTCCCCGCCACTTCCGCCAGATCGGCAAATAACATCGCCATGTCGCTAAAGACGCAATTTTTCGGAGGATATAGACTTTGAAAATCACTAACAATCGACAAGGAAACCATCATGCGACTATCTGATTTTAAAGTACTAACTTTTGATGTCTATGGCACGCTAATCGACTGGGAAAGCGGCATGATTGCAGGGTTGAAACCACTCACTGATAGAGTCGAGCCAGCACTGAGCCGTGATGAAATTTTACAGGCACACGCACTGCATGAATCTACGCAGCAATCTTATACACCTGCCATGCGCTATCAGGATTTGCTACCACTCGTTTATCGTCGTCTAGCCGAGCAATGGGGAGTGAGTGTCAATTGGGCTGAGTGCCTAAGCTACGGACAAAGTGTAAAACAATGGCCCGCATTTGCAGACTCTGCCGCCTCTTTGGAATATCTGAAAGACTATTTCAAACTCGTGGTGCTGACCAACACAGACAACGACAGCTTCATGCATAGCCAAATGAAACTAAAAGCTGATTTTAACGGGATTTACACTGCTGAAGATGTTGGTTCTTACAAGCCTGCTGACCGCAATTTTGACTACATGCTAGAAAAGCTGGCGACACAAGGCGTTGAAAAACATGAGATTCTACATACTGCTGAAAGCATGTTTCACGACCATGAACCCGCAAACCGCTTTGGGTTAACTTGCTGCCACATTTACCGCCGTTTTGATCAAGAAGGTTTTGGCGCCACGATGACGCCAAGTGAAATGCCAACGTGGCAGTTCCGTTTTAATAGTATGGCCGAGCTAGTAAAAGCCCATCAGGCAGAACAGTGAAGCTATTGCTGCCTAAATCAGCGTCAGTTGGCTGAAGTCTTTTGGTCTTCAGAATACTCTTCAAGCCGCGCATTTTCTATTCGATAAGCAGCATCAGCTAAATCAGTGGTACTTCTTTCCACTTTCAACTCACCGACGACCCAAACGGGTCGTCTAATTTTTGACATGCTGATACTGTTACCTTTTTTAGGATTAACCAGCACGGTTTGATTGACTGGCGGCGGCGGTGAATGAATACAGCTGCCAAAGTATGGCACCAGTAAAAAATCACCGACCATACCGTCATTTTGATCTAGCGGGGAGACAAAGCCGGGGATTTTTACCGTAGTGCCCGCCAAGTCTTCATTAGGCGGGGCACTATTAAACTCTTCATCCATGAGTTTATACAATGCCCTTTCTTCCTCTGAACCCGCTATCGTCACTTGGAGCCTGCTTTGATACTTCGCAATAATAGACTGTGCATCGTAGCCCTCTGCCGTCAAATCCGTCCAAGCCAGTGTGCGAACACTTGAGGCTGCATCCGATTTCGAGACTGGCGGCTTCATCAAGTCTTTGATATCAGTACCAATCGCCAAACCGTCTTCAGAGGCTTCTTTGATAATTTTAGCGGCTTCTGTTGTCGGGTCAGCTTCAGGTTTTTCTATCGCGGCCGCATTGTCTGTCTTACCGCCGCAAGCGCTCAGCAACAGCGCAGCAAGCAACACAACTATCGTATTCGATTTCATAGTTTTAAACTCTGACGGTTAAACCATCTTGTAAAGAGCGTCGATAAGCAATCCAGCCCGGTAAAATACTAAATAATGTGGCAAGGGCTACCACCAGCCCCAGTAACATCCAATCAGCGGTTTGTGGTAACCAATAGTTTAAATACAGACCGTATTCACTAGCGACCCACGGCTGTGCAAAGATGACTATTACGCCAGTAATTAGCATTCCTAACAAACCACCAAGTAGTGAAATAACTACCGCCTCCATTATGAAAAGCAAAAATACTTGTCCAGGATAGGCACCGACCGCACGCAAAATCGCCATTTCACGACGACGTTCATTAAGAGTGGATAATAAGGTTGTTAGCATACCCAACATGCCAGCAATCAGTACAAAAAAAGTGATAATCCGTAGCACGACTTCAAATTGCCCTAACGCATTCCAAAGCTCAGCCAACGCTACTCCTGGAACGGTGGCCAGCAGTGCTTCACGAGGGTATTCATTGATTTGGCGCTGCAAGCGAAACGTCGCACTGCGATTTTTAAGACCGACTAAAAAAGCAGTGATTACTTTAGGCTCTAAGTCCATTTTCATTGCACTAGCGGCGGGGATTTCTATACCAGGCTTTGCGCCTGACTCCCAACCAATATGAATAGCTTCTATGCCCTCTAATGAGACATGCACAGTGCGGTCGACGGGTGTTCCCGTTAATTCTAGAATTCCGGTAACGGTAAACGGTTTATTATCATGGTTTGCAAAACTGGTGCTGCCAGCACCGTGAGCTAAAACAATCGAGTCGCCCACGCTATACCCCAGCGTGTCGGCCACTTCTGCTCCGATGACTGCGTCGAAGACGCCAGCAAAGGGCTTACCCGTTTTAAAAGCCAGATTCTTTTTATTGGCATAGCGATAGTGTTTGAAATAGTCTGTGGAAGTCCCAAGTACCCGATATCCTTTGTGTGAATCACCCAAAGATAATGGCACGGTCCATTTGACCCACTTGTGTTTGCCAAACTCTTGATAACTATCCCAACTAATATTATTTGTTGCGTTGCCAATGCGAAACACGCTGTAGAGCAACAGCTGGACGGGGCCACTGCGTGCACCAACGACTAAGTCGGTACCACTGATGGTATTCATAAAGCTATTGCGGGCTTCTTTGCGAATATATTCGACACCAAGCAGTAGCGATACGCTAATAGCGACTGACAATAAGGTTAGCATTAAACTAATGCGTCGATTCCACAGGCTTCGCCAAGTTAACTTAAGCAGTATCATGCTTGATTAGCCTCCGATAACTCAATGACTCTGGGGAATAACTCGGCAATATAAGGGTCATGGCTGACAAAAACTACCGTGCTATTTTGCGCGTCAGCTTGGTCAAAGAGTAGTTTTAAGAAGGAATCTCGAGTGCGCGTATCCAATGCTGAGGTCGGCTCATCTGCCAAGATAATTTCCGGCTGACCAATCAAAGCCCTTGCCACAGCCACACGTTGCTGTTGGCCGACACTGAGTTCAGTCACTGGCTTTTTACGCAGCTCAGCATCCAATTTTAAATGCTCTAACAAAGCAATGGATTGCTCCTTAAGGTCGCCCGCTCGCTGTTTGCGTAAAGAAGAGAAATGGCAAGGTAGCATGACATTTTCGAGGGTAGACAAATAAGGCAGCAAATTAAACTGCTGAAAAATAACCCCCATGTGATCCGCTCGAAAACGGTCACGCTGACTAGGCTTCATTGCGTGAATGGGCTGC
>CALKXC010000281.1 GCA_938004025.1 uncultured Leucothrix sp.
GCCAAAATCACCAGTAACCAGGTTAACACCATAGGTTTTAGCGACTGCATCTTGTGTTAGAAAAGCTCGAGACGGACATTCGTTGAAAGCATCAGCTAGGACAGCTGGGCTGCATAACAACATACTTGTTGCTAGTAATAATCGGCGCATCGGGGGGATACCTTTATTTTTATAATTGGGAATTACAAGTCCTTTGAAAGAACTTTTTTCTTGTTTACTGGGTCAATGTTAATGTCCACTCAAGAAACAATCAACACCACTAATCTGATTCCTATAGCGCTCGATGAATCCATCTTATACGCACTAAATCAACAAACATCATAAGTGAGTCTCTTATTGGATCAACTTTTGAACCTTCACTATGCTTCCACTCAATCGCTACCTCCTTGATTTTAAAGCCTGATTTCTGAGCAATGTATAAGTGTTCCACATCAAAACCAAAACCATAGATACGCTGCTGCTTAGCAATATTATGCGCAGCATGCCGTCGATACGCCTTAAAACCGCATTGCGTATCTCGAATTCCATCAATTGATATCAGACGAGCGGTTAAATTAAACAGCTGACTCATGAGTTCGCGATACCAAGGTCTTTTTTCTACAATTGAAGTCTTCATGTTTCTAGAGCCGATAACCACATCAAATCCTAAATCAAAATATGGAATAAGCTTCTCTACCTGACCGATATGAGTTGAATGATCCGCATCTAGGAACAACACTATGTCACCTGAGGCTCGCAGCATGCCCTTCGCTATTGAATAACCCTTACCAACATTCTTTTGGTTTTCGATGAGCGTTCCTTCATCATGTTCCAACTGCTCCTTTCCATAAATATCAATGAACTTAACAATCTCCGTCGTCAAATCATTACTGCCATCATCAACCACGATTATTTCGCTACGAAAAGATTGCTTAGCCAGATATTCTTTAATGATATAGAGCGAGTCGGCTATTCGTGTCTGTTCGTTGTAGGCTGGGATAATAACGGATAGATAGGGAGTTTCAGCGTTCATTCTATTCATTAACCCCAAACGATACTTTTGGGGGTTGGGCCCTTTGATACAAGCTAAGTCTGCCTGTTACCTGACGACTCATAACATTTGAGTTTTCATAAGCCTCATCTACCAACGACTTATATTTTTTTGTCTCTAAGATGTTTCTAAGCTTTATGTTTAGCTCTGGGTGCAATTGATCATTCAAAAATACGTATTCAAACTTCGTATCCCAAACAGCATCAATCACGTCTTGCTGCTCATGTTTTCCGTCAAGGTTGTTGTCCAACCAACCTGACTCTTTGATTTGAGACTGAGGGATGGTTGCTTCACCTAGATAACGAAACAAATATGGATCTTCACTCAGAATACTGTCCTTAGCGGTTAAATCATCTTTTGAATATTCAATCACCGAAGAAACATTAGCGTAGCCAGATTCAATTGTCTTAAGCTGTTGATAACTCACTTGGCTTATTGCAATCAATGCACACATCGCCAGTCCCTGCTTCAACCTCGGGAAACTTTCTGACTCTAAAAAGCTAGTGAAAAGCCAAGCCATTGCTAGCACTAAAAAGAAGCTGGCATATACTAAGTGCTTGTACAAAGCGATCATATTTAATGCTTGCCAATGGTAAGCCACCATAGGAAATGCCAAGAACAACAGCAAAAGTAGTTTTTTGAAACTTGCTTGTTGCCAAAACCTCTTGGGCTGTAAGCGCACCGACCAAATCACTGCAATTAACCAAGCCACGGCCAATGCAAACAGGTAAGTAGAGACGATTTCAATGATGTGTTCGGCACTACTATTTCCAGATCCATGAACGCCAACAATTTGCACTTGATAAAGGGTTTGCAGCGACACCCAATGGACCGACACATAAATTAGTAATACCAAGCCTACCGCCGACCCAAATATGAAGCCAACTTTACGGTTATATAAAAATGCTAGCCCTGCTATTACGGGTAAATAAAGAATCACAACATACTTACTGGTAATTGCCAGACTCATGAACGCAATGGAAATAAGCAAGTAGCCGTATTTTTTTCGACCTGTCTGAGTACAGGCCAGAAATAGCGGGGCAAGCGCTAGAGAAAAGCAAGCAAAGCTAATAATGTCATAAGTAGCAAAGCGGCTAATAAACAACTGTATCGGTTGAATGGACAACAGAGCGGTAGCGATGACAGCCGTTAAATGACGCTGCCACAAGCTGTAAGCCAGCCAGTACACACCCAATAACGAGAGCAAACCAAATACCCCTGCCACTATTCGTGCGCCGCTTAAGCCGCCTAGATTTTTCTCACCCCATCCCAATAAGTACCAATTAAAATCTGAGCCGAAGATGTAAGAATAGGAAGGCCAAGTTTCACCCGATAATAAGCGTTTACCTACAAATAAATAGTCGTACTCATCCATGTGCCCCGTATTAAAGTCAAACTGAATTCGCAGGTAAAACGATGCAAGAACCACAGCAGCAAGCAGGGTCAGAAAGAACAGAGGCGATCGTACTGTAGATGAAGACATGGGTATCTAACCCTATTTATTTTTATTATTGATAGGAAGCCTACAAAAGACCTCCGAGTTGTGCAAATTTATCTAACAAAAGGTGTGAACTTAATATACACCCTCGGGGCCTTTAGCGGTTTTTT
>CALKXC010000282.1 GCA_938004025.1 uncultured Leucothrix sp.
GAGCCAGGTCCACCATGTAAGTAGATTACTGGTGTGCCGTCTTCAGTTCCGCTTTCCTCAACATATACTGAGTGAATATCGTCCACTTTAAGCATAAAGTGGTGGTTATCAAGAATGGCTGGATATAGGTCAGACATAGCAATGCTCAGGCTAAATTTTAGACTTATAGTAGCTTATTTTTTCCAAATGGGTATGACGGTTTCCGACAGACTCGCTCTGGAGTCAGAGAAGTCGTTGTCAAATAAGGTGTCACCGCCTTCAACTGGGCCCTCTTTAGTCGTAATTCCTGCAAAATCATAACGTTTGCGATCAAGCAGATGCGATGGGCTGGTGTTGCCGAGTGCCGTCATCATGCTTGCTAAACGTCCTGGATGACTCACTTCCCATTCGCTTAAAAGCGCTTTCATGTTTTGACGTTGTAAATTGGGTTGAGACCCACACAGGTTACACGGAATAATGGGGTAAGCAGCAGCGGCTGAGTAAGCTTTAATATCCGCCTCTTTGCAGTAAGCTAGCGGTCGAATAACGATGTTATTACCATCATCCGATACCAACTTAGGTGGCATCGTCTTCAAACTACCGGCGTAAAACATATTGAGTAGTAGCGTCTCAAGAATATCTTCGCGATGGTGACCGAGTGCAATCTTGGTCGCTCCCATCTCTTGTGCCGCTTTGTATAAGATGCCACGGCGTAATCGTGAGCAAAGTGAGCAGGTGGTTTTACCCGCTGGTACCTTTTCCATGACGATACTGTAGGTATCTTCTTCTAAAATCTTATATTCAACGCCTAAAGCGTCTAAATAGTTTGGAAGTACCTCTTCCGGAAAGCCCGGTTGTTTCTGATCCAGATTAACTGCAACCAAAGAAAAGTTGATTGGAGCTACTTTCTGCAGGTGCAATAGTTTGTCTAGCATGGTGTAACTGTCAGCACCCCCTGATAGGCAGACCATCACTCGGTCGCCGTCCTCAATCATATTGAAGTCGACAACCGCTTCGCCTGTCAGCTTACGTAAGCGCTTTTGCAGTTTTGCAAAATCTTGTACTTCCGGCGTTTTAATGACTGCGCTCATGCTGGGTACTTCATATCAAGTGACTCATTGGGATAGCACATCGATTTAATCTGGTTCAACTTCATGCGCTAGGGACTGACAGATAAAGCTACGAGGAATTTCAAGCTTATCCGCGATACTATTCATGACGTCACGCTCAGGCTCGGTGGTTTCACCACTAGCACGAGCCATTGTGCAAAGATCACGTAACACCTGCATCAGCTTCGGTACTGATGCCATTTCTTTGGCCGTTTTAATGCGGTCGTCCAGTGTGGCAACGAGTTGATCGACGTTTAGACCACTAAACTCACCATCACCAAAGAACTCTTCAAAGACCTTTATTTCATCTTCTGAAATACCGTCTGATGCGTTCGCCACGCAAATGCTGGCGGTGAATAATAAGCGGCGCATGTGAATAGCCGTCTTAGTGGTGCCTTCTAGGTAACTCGGTTCCATTAGGCTCATTAAGCCTTGCACGGCCACTTCAAGGTCATCTTTGCTGGTCTTACCGTTAGCCAGTACAGACTGATCGTACAGCTCAAGCGCTTTAACACGCATCGGGCTAAATGGATGAGTTGAGAACCAATCTTGCTTAGGTGCACCTTTACCCGGTTCGTCATCAAACAGCTGCATTTCGCTAACTTGCTTTAGGAATTCTTGTAAATTGAACTGTACGAAATCACTGGTTAAACCAGAAGCTAGTTTGAATAAGGCGCGCGCAACGGCTTCAAGGTTTTGTGCGCAGTGAGCACCGGCTCTATCAGCAGAGATTTCAGCGTAACGTGACCAAGCAAACAGCTCTAAAGCGAGTCGGCGACTGGCAGGCTGCTGGCCTTTGAGCAGGTAACCGATGGGGATATCGTGGTGCCTATAAACGTGGTGACCTAACTCATGGCCGATTACGAATTTCAGTTCATCGTCTTTAAAGCCTTCAAGCAGGCTTGAGGAAAACATGACGTGTAAGCGCCCTTCTTCAGGCTTAAAGCACATCGCATTGAACTGAGGGCTTGGGAAAACATAAAGCTCAAGTGGAATGTCCATGCCTAGCGTTTCAATACACTCATCCGCCATTTTATGTACTTGAGGGGCCATGGTTTTGCTTAAGCTAACTGAGGTGGCCAGAAGATGTCGACGCAGGCCAGTTGGGCCTTTTTCTTCCTGACGAGCAATCATCTCATTAACCTTAATCACATCGCGATGCTTGAGTAAGGTATCGAACATTTGACGATCATTTTGACAGCGAATATCTTCTGGTTTCATAAGTTCCTCAAATTCAATTATTGTTATCTTATTTACGTCATTATTAACGTATCGGAGGCAGCGCAGCGCGTTCCTGCGTAATCCAAGCCTCGACTTCTTTTATAACTTCTGAGGCTTGTTTACCAGCCACCTCAATTTTTGGTCCAATACTTAACGTAATGGTACCGGGTGTTTTGATGAAGCCTTTCTTAGGCCAACACTCACCGGCATTGTGTGCAATGGGGTAAATGTCATAGCCACTGTGTATTGCTAACAAAGCGCCACCTGATTTAAAGCGGTACTTTTTGCCAACTGGCACTCGAGTACCTTCTGGGAAGATACACACCCAGTTACCCTCATCCAGTCGTTCTTTCCCGTTTGCATTGATCTGCTCAACAGCTGTGCTGCCGGCGCTTCGGTCAATTGCAATCGGTCTTGATTGCGCCATGCCCCACCCGAAAAATGGAATATTCAGTAACTCTTTTTTAATCACAAATGACATGGCTGGCATTTTTAAGAGTAGGAAGACGGTTTCCCAAGTGGATTGATGGTTAGGTTGGATAATGCCCGCTTTAGACAGATCAAGGTTTTCATAGCCTCGCATATTGCCTTTAATGCCGCAGGACAGGTGTGCCCACTGAATGCTTAAATAGGCCCACGTTTTAATGTATTTAACGCGCCAAGGGTAAGGTGCTAAGCCTAGTAGCGGTGCAAACACCCCCATCACGGCAGTTATGATGGCAAAACCAACCACTAACAACGCTGAGCGAAATCCTAACCAAGCTGTCATTACAGGCGATCGTTTCATTTTAAGCGTTCCAATAGTCCTTGCAGCGCTTGCGCTCGATGGCTGATAAGGTTTTTTTCAGCAGAATCCATTTGCGCAGCACTCATATTATGAGTCGGTACATAGAATAAAGGATCATAACCGAAACCTTCGGTACCTGTCAGCTGATCTAGAATGCGTCCTTCCCAGCGACCCTCAGCAATAATTGGTGAAGGGTCTGCTGCATGCTGCAACATAACGATGCAACAACGAAACCGTGCGGTACGTTTCGCTTCGGGAACATCTTTAAGTGCATGAAGCAGCTTCTCATTACAAGCCGCTGCTCCCGCACCCATACCCGCGTATCTTGCAGAATAAATACCAGGTTGGCCCTGTAACGCATTTACCTCAATGCCCGAGTCATCTGCAATCGCTGGTAAGCCTGTTAATTCAGCGGCATTGCGCGCTTTCAATATCGCGTTTTCAACGAAGGTTAACCCCGTCTCATCGGCATCAGGCACATCAAACTCTGACTGAGGGCGAACATCCATACCCACACCAGAAAGCAACTGCATAAACTCTTTTACTTTTCCGGCATTACTACTAGCGAGCACTACTTTCATGGTTTTATTCCAAACAGCTGTTTAATTCAGACCCAAAACTTCGCGTTGCGCAATCATGATTTCATTGATGCCCTTTTCTGCAAGGCTGAGCATGTCATTCATTTCAGCACGAGTGAAAGCGTGACCTTCCGCAGTGCCCTGAACTTCGATGAAATGACCGCCGCTGTTCATAACCACATTCATATCGGTCTCAGCGTTTGAGTCTTCTGGGTAGTCCAGATCCAACACTGCAGCACCTTTATAGATACC
>CALKXC010000283.1 GCA_938004025.1 uncultured Leucothrix sp.
GAAGATGAGATTCTTGTAAGTCAGGTATTGGCATCATCAAGTAATAGAGGTTTTCACGATAGTATTTACACTAGATTGCATAAAATAAACGGAAGGTCTTTTAAAACCTTTAAACATTTTTATCAGCTGTTGAATGAAGATAAATCACCGGTAGTGTTGTTAGAAAATGAAGGTGGTTATCAGATAGCAATCGATCGAAAATTAGCGGATGCTGAACATGATGAGCTGCTTAAAAAATACCGCGTCCAGAAGGCTCATTCAAAAGAAGTTGATGAATGGAAACTAGAACTGAAGACTTCATTAGCCAAGCCCAAAGGCACAGCTAATGAAGTTAAAATTCAATAGCAATTCGCGTGGATACCAAGTACGTATCGGTTAATAATGCCGATACGTGTTGCCGTCTTAGAGCCATCGAACCCGTTGAAAATATTATCATTTAAACGAAGTTGAGCTTGCTTGGTATAGCTTGCCGCAAGTGGTTTAAAAGACCAGTGCCATTTTTCTTCGTTATAACCGTTAGGTCGAGAAGCATCCTTTCGAGTGTAGGGTTGGCAAAAACCGTATCGGGGTGCGTTTCTCACTAGCCAGCTGTAAACTTTTTTACCCTGACCTTTGCTAAAGTAACGATTGTTGAATGCGTTTAGGTCGATGTCAGTGCCCCAGTGGTGTCGTGAACTGCCCGGCATTGAGCTGTACTCTAAAATTTTTCTAGCGCGTTTAGTTGGGTCTTTAATGGTTCGTTTTATGTTACTAATGCCGCCGACTTTACGTTTCCCATTCCACTTGGCCTCCCAGATAGACTTCTGATGATAAAAGCTTCGTGAAGCAGAAAGAATTTTTAGTGTGATGCCGTCTTGTTTAGCCGCTGCGTGCATTGCCCTAAAGGCGTCATAAGGAAGTTTTTGCATATACATGCCTGTCCTTGAAGCATAGCGTTTGTTGATTCTTACAAAGTCATTTCGCTTGCTGGCGCTAAACTTTCCCATTAAAAATCTATCCGACACGATGGTTGCGGGATGAATGCTAAAGTCAGCGTCTGTTGCCTGCGCTAAAGAGTGAAACGCAGCAACCGTGCTGATAAGCACAAGAATAAGTTTCCTTGATAGGGTGTCTAATTTGATCATTATTATTTCTTATTTATTTAACAACTAAGCGGTTTGAAGCTCTTAATGTGCAAAAGTTCACTAGCTAATGCGTGATTGAACCTTTGGTAACAGCGCCAAGGAGATAATGAATAATACAATTACCGGTGTTATCCCAACTCTCTGACTAGCAAAAGCGGCGGTCATAAACGCAATAGCTAATGGTGCGATGAAACTCGTTGCTCTTCCTGATAGGGCATACAAACCAAAAGCTTCCGTCATTTTATCAGGTTCAGCCTGATCCACCATTAATGTACGTGATGATGCTTGTAATGCTCCGCCGGCTGCGCCAATGAGCCCACCACAGATGAAAAATAGCGCATCAGGAATGTTGCTTTGTGCGTTTTCTGATGCAATTTTAACCCAGAAAATGTGCTGTTGATCGGTACTGACAATTAGAATACTGGCAATAATCAGCAATAGAATACAGCTTGTCACCACTGTCTTTGAACCGAAACGGCTATCAAGCTTTCCACCAAACCAGGCACCAATGGCCCCTGTAATATTGGCAATGATGCCAAATACCCCAATGTAAAGTATGCTCCACTGCATAACACCCGCCGCATAAATTCCACCAAAAGCATATAAGCCATTTAAGGCATCTCGGTAGAACATGCTTGAGGTTAGAAAGGCAAAAAGACTCGGCTTTTTAGGGAGGCCTTTAATGCTTTGCCAAAGTGATTGGAGGCTCTTTTTCACCGATCCAGAAACCTTGCTTTTTCGTTCTTGATCAGGCGTAAATAAAAATAACGGAATCACAAAAATGATCATCCAAATAGCCGTCAAAGGCCCGCTTGCTCTGTCTCCTTCATGAGTTGCAGCGTCAAGACCAAACACAGGAGAAAGCCCAAGCAAGGTGACCCCGGTTTCGGGGTTGCTGACCATGAAACCAAGCATGAAGATAAGGCTAATTAATCCACCAATGTAACCAAGGGCCCAGCTATTTCCTGAAAGTCTGCCGAGTGCTTCACGAGGGACTAAATCAGGCATCATGGCGTTATTAAAAAGAGCCGCAAACTCAAAACAAATCAAACCAATTGAGAAGGCAATAAGTCCCCAAATTAATGTGCTAGTTGGCGAGTTTGGTACCATAAACCATAAGCTAAAAATACTAATCGAACCGATACACACGAAGACGAAAATCCATGGTTTACGAGGGCCGGTGGTATCGGCAAGCGAGCCCAGGATAGGTGAGAGTATGGCGATTAATAAGCCTGCGATTCCAAGTGCATAGCCCCAATAGCTCTGACCAATAACTCCATTTTGTGCAACAGTATTTGTGAAGTAAGGGGCGAATATAAAAGTCATTATAAGCGTATGAAAGGGTTGTGAGGCCCAATCAAACAACATCCAGCTGCCAATCGATTTCTTAGATAGTTTATTTTTTCGATTTAGCATAACGAGTTTATTAAGCTGGTGTAAGAGTGTTAAAGCTTAAACTAAGCCTGTCTAGGATGCTATGGGTAGGTATTTAACAAGTTAAAGATAGGCGATTACCACGCTCGATTGATCGCTTTCATCGCTCATTTACTTGCTCTAGTCTCCGTTCTGTTGAGTGAAGAGCATCTCTGGGATACTTTTAAATCAACCTAAACACTGCTAAAACTGATCTCAAAGGGAGATAGCCCACAATGTCAATCGTGTCGAGCAACATGATATCTAAGCACTATTGTCCTAAGTGCCATAGTTTTGATTTATTCAAACTTCACCGAAGTTTTGTGGAGAAAAGAATACTGGGTACACAAAATAAGTTTC
>CALKXC010000284.1 GCA_938004025.1 uncultured Leucothrix sp.
CACGATGGGTGAAGTGATCGTTGTGTTTGCGGCATTAGTTGGCGTGCTTTCTTTAATTGGAGTACGTGAGCCAAAAGTTGCACCCAATTATCTTGAGCCGCCTGCTCGTCCAGTTTTGCAAGTCATGGCAAAGTTTATGATTCCTTTTATTATCCTCTTTGCTCTTTACGTCCAGTTCCATGGTGATTTTGGTCCTGGCGGAGGCTTTCAAGCAGGTGTCATTTTCTCCGTAGCAATTATCTTGTACACCCTCACGTTTAGCCAATACGATGGAATGAGGTTAGTTCCACCTGATGTACTGAAAATTTTAGCGGCCGCTGGTGTATTAATTTACGGCGGCACGGGTATTTGGACACTGTTAAAAGGCGGCACGTTCTTAAATTACAGCGTTCTGGGTAAAACCGGCGTTGAGGGCCAGCATCTAGGTATTCTACTCATTGAATTTGGTGTCGGTCTAACTGTGGCCGCTGCCATGATGCTCATCTTCTTTGCCTTTATCAGCAGAGGCGAAAAAAATATATGATTTCACTAGAACTCTACAACTATTGGGTCGTTATCTTCCTCATGATGGCAGGCTTTTACATCTTGATTGCCAGTGATCATCTAATCAAAAAAGTTATTGGCTTAAACATTTTTCAAACTTCGGTTTTCATGCTCTACATCTCAATGGGAAAAGTAAGCGATGGCACTGCCCCAATTGCCGTTGAAGGCGTGAGTAATTACTCAAATCCATTGCCACACGTTTTAATCTTAACGGCGATCGTGGTTGGTATTGCCACCACATCATTAGCACTTGCCTTAGTCATTCGCATTAAAGAAGCCTACGGGACTGTTCAAGAAGATGAGATTTTAGTCATGGATCAAAATGCTGATCACGGAACGAGTTCGGAAGGTCCCGTTCATGAACAAAAGCTTCCAAAGGCAGACAAGCAATGATCATAGAGCATCTGCCTGCATTACAGGTCGTTCTGCCCTTATTGGCAGCGCCCATTTGTTTTCTGATCCCAAATAACCGTCTCGCCGGGCTATTTTCTGTTTTGGTTACTTGGGTTGCATTCGTAATCTCTATCGCTTTAGTCATGGCAACCCAAGACGGCAATGAACTTCACTACTCTTTTGGTGGATGGGAGCCACCGTGGGGCATTGAATACACAATTGATACCCTAAACAGCTATGTCTTGTTGATAGTCAGTGGAATTGCTGCCGTCGTATTCCCCTACAGCATGACCAGCATTAAAAAAGAGATTCCGCAGTCACACCATCGGTTATTTTTTACATCGATGCTGCTTTGCTTTGCCGGTTTGCTAGGCATGACTACGACAGGCGATGCATTCAACCTGTTTGTCTTGTTAGAAATTTCCTCATTATCCAGCTACACACTGATTAGCTTAGGTCGGGATCGTCGTGCCTTAACGGCATCGTTTCAATACCTAATTATGGGAACCATTGGTGCCACCTTTATCCTTATTGGAGTAGGATTACTCTATGCATTGACTGGCACCCTAAACATGGCTGACCTAGCTATGCGCATCTCCTCCATCGGTGAATCTAGAACCTTACAAGCCGCCTTTACCTTCTTACTAGTTGGCTTCGGCTTAAAACTCGCGATGTTCCCATTGCACCTTTGGCTACCCAATGCTTATGCTTATGCGCCTTCAGCAGTGTCCGCTTTTATTGGTGCGACGGCGACTAAAGTTGCTATTTATGCCCTACTGCGTTTCTTATTCACCATTTTTGGGGTTGAGTTCAGTTTTGAAGCGATGCAAGTGCATTGGCTACTAATGCCGCTTGCCGTAATGTCGATCATGTTTGCATCGATAGTTGCTGTTTTCCAAGATGGCATTAAGAAACTACTCGCCTATTCTTCGGTTGCCCAAATCGGTTATATGCTATTAGGTATTTCGCTAGCTAATGCGACGGGCTTAACCGCCACATTGCTTCATTTATTTAACCATGCTCTGATGAAAGGTGGACTGTTCCTAATACTTGGAGCTATTGCCTACACCATAAGCTCAACTCGCATCGATGATGTAAGAGGGCTTGGCAAGGCGATGCCGTTAACGATGGCCGCTTTTGTGGTTGGGGCGCTCAGTTTAATTGGCGTTCCGCTCACCGTTGGTTTTATTTCTAAGTGGTATTTGATACTGGCAACGCTAGAAAAGGGCTATTGGCCACTCACCGTGATTATTCTAATTTCATCATTAATCGCGGTCGTTTATATGTGGCGGGTGATTGAAAAAGCCTATTTTCATCCAAGACCGGAGGGTAGCCCAACGGCAAGCGAGGCGCCAATGAGCTTATTATTGCCCGCTTGGTTGCTGATTTCAGCCAATGTCTATTTTGGTATCAACACCGACTTAAGTATTGGCTTGGCTTCAAGCGCTGCGTCAATGCTAATGGGAGGGCCAAACTAATGGGATTAATGCCTGATGACTTAATTGTCTTAGCGCTGGCCATACCTCTGTTTACCGCAGCAGGCGTTTTCTTGGCCTCATCTTGGCCAAACTTAAGGGAAGGAATCACATTACTCGGCTCGGTGCTATTATTTTTTACCGTTATTGCATTACTTCCTGATGTCTTAGCAGGTGAACGACCCTCTTTACAACTCGCCGAAATATTACCTGGCCTAAATATCAGCTTTACAATAGAGCCGCTTGGCATGCTCTTCGCCACAGTCGCTGCCACACTTTGGCCTATTAACTCGCTATATTCTTTTGGCTACATGCGCGGGAATAACGAAGGAAATCAAACGCGATTTTACCTGTTCTTTGCGATTGCCCTTTCATCAGTCATGGGAATCGCATTTGCAGGCAACTTAATCACTCTTTTCGTATTTTACGAACTAATAACCTTATCAACCTATCCATTGGTGACACACGCCGGGCATGCTAAAGCGCGCGATGCTGGGCGTATTTACCTCGGCTTGTTGATCAGCACCTCAATTGGATTGTTATTACCAGCGATTATCTGGGTTTGGTACTTAACAGGAACTACCGACTTTGTTGCTGGCGGCATTCTTAAAGATCACATTAATGGTCCATTACTGACGCTTCTAGCGGTGATGTTTATCTTTGGAATTGGTAAAGCAGCCGTCATGCCCGTACACAAATGGCTACCCGCTGCGATGGTTGCCCCCACACCTGTCAGTGCCCTACTTCACGCGGTTGCGGTTGTTAAAGCCGGTGTATTTAGCGTGGTTAAAGTAATTGCCTACATATTCGGCTTAGAAATCCTTAAAGATGCACCAGGCATCGACTGGTTGCTGGGAGCAGCTTGTTTCACTGTCGTGGTTGCCTCAATCGTTGCACTACAGCAGGATAATTTGAAACGCAGACTGGCTTATTCAACTATTGGTCAACTGTCTTATGTTGTGATGGGCGCATTAATTTTAGCGCCCCTATCAATGGTTGGTGCGGCTTTGCATATCGTCGTCCATGCCTTTGGAAAAATCACCCTGTTCTTTGCGGCTGGCGCTATTTATACAGCCAGTAAGAAAGCGGAAGTTTCACAGCTCAATGGCATTGCCAAACGCATGCCGTCCACGATGGCTGCATTTAGCATTGGTGCCTTATCAATGATCGCCTTGCCACCGGTGGCTGGCTTTTTGTCAAAATGGTATCTCTTGCTGGGTGCGAGCCAAGAACAGCAATATATGGCAATGGCAGTTATTGTTTTATCAACGCTACTTACGGCGGGTTACTTCGTGCCGATTATTTATGCAGCCTATTTAAAAGATGAAGACGCAGTTCAAAAGCGCGACCATGGCGAAGCTCCATTACTCATGGTTATAGCACTCAGTTTCACTGCCTGCGCCACCGTGTTACTTTTCTTCTTCCCTGAATTGCCGCTAGCCCTTGCACAAGCCGTTGGAGTGGTTACCCCATGAGCCAAAATTTATCGAATAAAGAACAAAAACATTGGCTATATCGAGAAGAAAATCGTCGCAAGCTTTGGCTATTCCAAATTGCGATTCTGGCACTCGCGATCATCCCTGAGTTTTT
>CALKXC010000285.1 GCA_938004025.1 uncultured Leucothrix sp.
AAAGTTACAGCCTTGTATTGCGATCATTGCAATAAGCGAGGGTTTCAGCGTCCGCGCATGGTTAAGCATGAAAAGTCATGCACTGCCAACCCAGAGCGTGAGTGTGGGATGTGCGAGTGGATGCATGAAAACGACGGCCAGCCTCATCATGGGAAATCTGTCTCAGAGCTTTGCGATGTAATCGGCGATGGTGGTGATGAGGGTTTAAAGCGGCTACGTAAGGCATCCAACGATTGCCCTGCATGCATGCTTGCCGCTATTCGTTTCATGCACTCCAGTGAAAAGACTATAAGCATGGATACCGGCTTTGCAGGTTTTGTAGATTGCGTGCCTAGCCTTCCTTTTGAATGGGCGGTCGAGCGTGATAGGTGGAATAGCGCTTCTGCGGCAATCTTGAATGAGCAACAATCTGACGGGGGTTATCAGTGGTGAGCATCCAACAACACGCCCAAAACATCCTAGACCTTTGCACCGCCGGACCAATTCAAGGCGGCATCTCGATTGAGATTAAACGCGAAGCTCAAGCGATTGTTGATCAATGCGAGAACTCAACGATCATGCCTAAAAGTATTTTCGAGCATATTGCGGATAGAGCGCTAAGCGAGGGCGGAGAGTTTTGGGGGGGTCTTTCTCCGCAGTGCAAGCATTGCAATATTCCGTTAACAACAGGCGTTGCAATAAAGGACGATACAGCCAATTTCGGAATTCCTGATTTTGGCGAAGTCGCGGGCGGTGACGGTCAGACATTCACAATGCAATCCAGCGGTAAGATTTACAACGTTTTAAAATGTCCTGAGTGTGGTTATAGCGTTGAGGGGTTTAGCAATGCGACCTAAAACAACCGAAACGATAAGCCAGCAATGCGCTAGACGTGTAATCGAGCGAAACACGTTCAAGTCACTAGGCGAGAAATTTGCAAAACGTGCAGCTAGCAAGGCGCGCAAAGATTCAAAAGCGATAAATGCGCTGGTAGTTGATTTCAGCAACCGTTGTGTTGATCAAGCGGTTACGCGGTTGCCGGTTAATGCTAGCTGGGAATTGCGACGACAAGTTATACGTGAGGCCAAGTCATGAGTGAGCACCCTCAATACCAGCTAACAGATGACGCAGTTAATCGTAAGAGCGTTATAGCTGCGATGAATGCCTACCTCGGCGGATTGCCCAAAGATAAAACCTTCGTTTTGTCAGTGGCGTCTGAGACCCGATCATTGAAGCAAAACGCCTACCTTTGGAGTGGCGTGTATCCGGCAATCGTTAATTTCATGCGGGACCACCATGGCAGGGATTATTCAAACGATGCGATTCACGAAACGTTGAAGGAATTATTCTTGCCGTTCAAGGTTGAGCAAATGGCAAAGCGTGAAATCAAAATATACCGATCAACCAAGAAATTAACCAAGCGTGAGTTTTCCGAGTATGTGGAGCACATTATGCGCTGGGCGGCAGAATTTGGCTGCGTTATTGGCGAGCCATCATGGCCTGATTGGAAGGTTAAACAAGCGGAGAGTGCGGTATGAGAGGTTTGTCAGAATCAATAGCTCTTGCAAACGCCGATATAAGCAAGACCATCAAAAACATATCGCTGGGTGGTGCATCAGGCGCTCAATCCGTAGTGGTTGGTGAAAAGTACAATTCTTGGATGGTTGCCGATAAGCCGTATTTGTCTAGCTCCCATAATTTATCGGTCGAGTGTGTCTGCACGGCTTGTAATGAGACTCGGTTGATTATTTTTGTATCGGAGTTGGTTTCATTAAAGCGGGACCGTTGCAGCAAGTGTTCAAGAATAAAAAGACGCGGAGAGTCATACAGGAAATGAATAAATCGATGAAAAAAGCAAAGTTAATGATCTTAGGTAATGCCCGTCATGGCAAAGATACCGTTTGCCAGATATTGCACAATGAATACGATTACAACTTCATATCATCTAGCGAGGCGGCATTAGACGCTGTGATCTGGCCTTCGCTCAGGCATACGTACAAAGACAAGCACGAGTGTTTCAAAGATCGGGTTAATCATCGCGCTCTATGGTTTCGATTGATTGAATTTTACAACTCAGTTGAACCAACACGATTGGCGCTTGAAATCTACTCCCAAGCCGATATCTATTGCGGCCTGCGTTCTCGTCGTGAGTTTGAGGCGGCTAAATCGGAAGGCTTGTTTGACTATGTGGTTTGGGTTGACGCCTCCCAGAGACGTGAACACGAGCCTAGTAGTTCAATGGAGTTGAGCCGTGATGATGCAGATTTCACGATATACAACAACGGCACTCTTGATGAGTTCAAGGTTCAGGTCAAAGAGTTGTTGGGGTATATGGCTTTGCATGAGGATGCTGCGTAATGGCTCCAGGCGAAGACTGTGCTTAAGCAGATCGGCAAAAAACGACCCAAGTGCAAAGTCTGCAAGGTTGAATTTACCCGCGTTAGACCCTTTCAGGATTGGTGTAGCGAAGAATGTGGCTATAAGCTTTCAATGTTGAAGCTTGAGAAAAGTAGATCCAAGGCAAAGCTGGATAAAAAGCGCGAACGGGTAGCGGCCAAGAAAGCGTTCAAGGAGAGCGATAGGCCGTTGCAGGTGAAGCTAACTCAAGCGGTCGTGAACAAGTATGTGGTTCATGTTCAAGAGGCTGGCAAGGGTTGTTATACGT
>CALKXC010000286.1 GCA_938004025.1 uncultured Leucothrix sp.
CGGGTCAAAGGCTCACCACCCGTTATACGAATCTTGTTTACACCCATGTCAACGTACTGTTTGGCTATTCTGGCAATTTCTTCCAGCGTTAACAATTTAGCACGAGGCATAAATTTCATGTCTTCAGACATGCAATAGACGCAGCGAAGGTCACAGCGGTCAGTCACCGATATTCTCAGGTAACTAATCTTCCGACCAAATTTATCAATAAGCTGAGAGTCTTGCATTTCAGACATTCCAATCTCCTTGTCATATAGCTCGCTTCATTCTACACATAGCGCTAGGCTTTAGGATAGCCTCAACGTCCACAATCCTGGCTAATTAAGCGGTTCAATGAGCACATTATCACCACTATTTACGCCACCTTGATCATCATTTAGTACAATGAGACAATTTGCCTCACTCATTGAACTAAGAATTCCAGAGCCTTGACGACCCGTTAACTCAACGGCCAATGAGCCGTTATCAAGCTGTTTATAAACGCCGCGCTGATACTCCGTTCTACCCGGTCGTTTACGAATATTATCCAGGCAAACAGCATTTAATCGCAGAGGTTTCACCTGCTCACAACCTGACAAACGCTGGAGAGCAGGCTTAACAAATTGTAAAAAGGTCACCATGACTGCCACGGGATTTCCGGGCAATCCAAAGAAGTGAGCTTTGCCCAATTGACCATAGGTCAGCGGCCGACCTGGCTTCATGGCAATTTTCCAAAAGTTAATCGCCCCCATTGCCCGAAGCGTTGGCTTTATATAATCAGCTTCACCAACCGACACACCACCAGAAGTAATCACAACATCCGCCATCCCCGAAGCTTGCTCAAAAGCTGCACGTACCGCATCGGGATCGTCTTGAACCACACCCATGTCAAGAATTTCAACATCTAACTGGCTTAACATGCCAAACAGGGTGTAACGATTACTATCGTATATCTGCCCTTCTGCTAAAACCTCACCCACGCTTCGAAGCTCATCACCCGTTGAGAAGAACGCCACTCTCACCTTACGAAAGACTGAGATTTCAGCAAAACCAAACGAAGCGATAACACCTAAATCAGCAGGAGTGATTCGCCTACCCACTTTAAAAACTGCTTCGCCGGCAGCGATATCTTCACCGGCATAACGTACATTCTGGCCCTGTCGATGCCCTGTACCAATCTTCACCCTCGTTTCATCGAGCAGCTCAGTCTGCTCTTGCATCACCACACTGTCAGCACCATCAGGCATGATCGCACCCGTCATAATTCGGATGCATTCGCCAGAATTACACTGCCCGGTAAATGGCAAGCCAGCCATCGCCTTACCAATAATTTTTAACGTTTTGAGACTGTCTTGCGGAAGGTCTTCGCCCTTTAATGCATAACCATCCATTGCCGAGTTGGTGTGCCCCGGCACATCAATCGGTGAAATAATCGATTGTGCGAGTACCTGCCCTAAACCATCCCTCAAAGGCAGTTTGATTACATCCGTTAACGGGGCAATGGATCGATTTATATGATCTTGTGCTGAGGCAACAGAAATCCAGTCAGACTCAAATTCACTATCACAGTTTTCAGCGGTTTCAATACGATTGCTCATTTCAAATCCAAATATCTCTGATATATAAAGGCCGCCATATCCTTTGGCTTATTTAAATCGATCCATGGGATTTGCAAATCTGAAGGCTGTGACTCACTAGCAAAAGCAATGACATTGTCATCTTCAGGATACAGCAAAGGCTTGTGCAAACCCTCACGATGCAGTTCAATTTTATTGAAGGACTCTTGCTTAAAACCTTCGACTAACACCATATCCAAGGTATCAGGATTTAACAAATCAAGCGCTTCTTGAAGGTTGGGTTCAGCCCTACCATCCCTTAAGTCTCGAACCCAAGCCACTTGGCTGCGAGAAACAACCAGCATTTGCTCTGCTCCGGCCTTGCGTAATTCGTAACTATCCTTACCAGGATAATCTATATCTAAAGCATGATGTGCATGCTTGATCATTCCAACCCGCAATCCTTTATCTCGTAAAATTGGCAGCAGCTGTTTAATCAAGGTCGTTTTTCCTGTCCCGCTAAAAGCGGCAAAACCTAGCAGGGGTAAAGGAAAACTGATCTCGGTTTTAGGTATCGGCTCAGACCTCAAAGAGGCTTCATGCTGTTGTTTTTGATCTTCAGTGTTTAGGTTGTGAAACACCTCAGGTTCGTCGCTAAAATCTAACACTGCCATTTTATGCTCAGCATACCAGCGATCAATTTTACGCTCGCCTCTTTCTAGAAATGCCATAAGGCTTGGTAATAAGCGGGTTGCAATTGAAGCATGCACGGGTTGTAAGCGAGTGCCATCGCTTGCCACCACAATATCAGCACTTTCTGCTTGTTGAGCAGCCATCATTCTCGCAATCAAATTATCAGGAATTTTTGGTGCATCACACGGCAATGTAATCAAAAAATCAGTATCTATAGCAGCCATAACGCTAGCAAACCCAGCCAGTGGCCCTTGATAATCCGAAAGCGTATCTTCAACCACAGGGTAACCATAACGTTGATAAACCTGTTGATTTCTATTGGCATTGATCACAATGTTTGAAGTCTGCTGTTCCAACTGATCTAAAATATGCTCAATCAGCGGCTTTTCAAAGACCGTTACCAAACCTTTATCCTGACCACCAAAGCGTCGCCCCTGCCCACCAGCAAGTATTGCAACGGTTACTGAATTTTCATTATTCATGCACGACCCTCAATCAAGTGAGGTAACTCTAGCAAGTTCGTTAGGTTTCAGCTAGCCACACCAGAATGTTCCCATTAATTTACTTATTCTTAGGTACATAATCCTTAGGTTGCCGTGCGCTAAGCTTCGAACTATTATCGCGTAAAATTTTGTATCAGAATTAAGGAAAGCAAATTAATGGCTAAACATCAGAAGACCAAAAAGTGGCGTGGACGTGGTCTTGACGAATCAGCCCTGACAACAGTCAAGGATTTGATCCAGCACCTCCCTATGAGACGGGACCTATTAATTGAATATCTTCATCTGATACAAGATAGTCAGCATTGCTTGCCTGCGCCTCATATCCATGCCCTCGCGCACGAAATGAAAATCAGCTCAACTGAAGTGTATGAAGTTGCCAGCTTCTATCATCACTTTGATGTGGTTAAGGAAGAAGAAACTGCACCCCCTGAACTGACTGTTCGTGTGTGTGAATCGGTTACTTGCAGCCTGTTTGGCAGCAATCAACTCATTGATTCGCTTAAAGAAGAATACGGCGATAGCGTGCGTATACAACCAGTACCCTGTGTGGGTCGCTGTGAAGTCGCGCCCGTTGCCGTGGTTGGACAACTTCCCATTCCAAATGCAACTCACGATGAAGTGGTTGCCAAAGTAAACGCTGGCGCAACGATTCATGAGCCAGCACCTTACACGGACTTTGCTCAATATGTTGAGCAAGACGGTTATGCCACATTAAAGAACTGCCTAAATAAGAACATTGAAAATGAAACCATCCTAAAAACCCTCGAAGAATCAAACCTTCGTGGTTTAGGTGGAGCTGGTTTCCCAGTTGGTCGTAAATGGCGCATCGTGAGCGGCATGCCTGATCCTAAATTGATGGCTGTTAACATAGACGAAGGTGAGCCTGGAACTTTCAAAGACCGCTATTACCTAGAACGTGATCCGCATCGTTTTCTAGAAGGCATGCTAATTGCGGCTGAAGTGGTTGGCATTAAAGAAATTTATGTTTATCTTCGTGATGAGTACGCGGATGTGCGTGCCATTCTTGAGACTGAGCTAGCAACCTTAAAAGC
>CALKXC010000287.1 GCA_938004025.1 uncultured Leucothrix sp.
GAGGGCTTTGAAGGCGATGATTTTATTAATATGTCAGCCGGCTTTAAAACTGATTTTAACTTTCAGGAATTACTCGCTTACTTAAAAGCGATAGAAGTCGTTCAAAAGCGCACGCGTGATGGTGCAAAGTTCGGTTCAAGAACGCTGGATGTCGATATTTTATTCTTTGGCGATGCGGTGCTAAAGCCCGAGAAGGATGTGCCAAGGGCAGAGATTTTGAAATATCCGTTTGTGCTATTTCCGCTAGCAGAAATAGCATCAGACATGATGCATCCTGAGCTCAAGAAAACAATTGGTGAGATTGCAGCAGAATCTACACTCAACCGTAAAAGTATCTGGCAAACCACACTCTCCTGTCTGTAAGGAGAGTGCTGCTTTAGATTTCTTTGATCAGCGCAAGCATTTGATCCGCTTTCATACTACCGCTCATATCACTGCCTTCAAGCAAGCTATCGGCGAGATCGCGCTTCTGTTGGTGTAGCTTAATAATTTTCTCTTCAATGGTATCTTTTGCCACCAAACGATAGATCGTGACCGAGCGTGTTTGACCAATACGATGCGCACGGTCAGAGGCTTGATCTTCTACCGCAGGGTTCCACCAAGGATCCATATGCACGACATAGTCAGCTGCGGTCAGGTTGAGACCCGAGCCACCCGCTTTCAGACTGATCAGGAACACATCACCTTCACCCGCTTGGAAAGCATCAACGCGTTCTGTACGCTTTGCCATGCTAGTGCTGCCATCAAGGTATTGATAAGAAATACCCGCTTCATCTAAGTATTCGCGAATTAACGTCAGGTGCTTAACAAACTGACTGAACACGAGTGCTTTATGGTTGTTGTCTAATAAATCTTCAAGCAGCTTCGCGAACTGCTCCAATTTGCTACTTGGTAGGGTCGTTTCTGGCATAACCAAACGTGGATTACAGCTGGCCATGCGTAAACGAGTGATGGCTGCAAGTACCTGAAGATGACCTGCTTCGTTTTCTGACTTCTGGCCAGGTTCCAAATCCTCAATCGCTTGTAGGCGTACCGCTTCATAAAGCGAGCGCTCACCTTCACTCAGCGGCACTTCAAGCGTTATTTCGGTTCTAGGTGGTAACTCACTCAATACCTGAGATTTATTTCGGCGCAGCATGAAAGGTTGAATTAATGACTTTAATGCAAGCTTGGCACCTTCGCTTTTATCGCGCTCAATGGGGATCATAAAGCGCTTCATAAACTGATCTTGACTGTGTAACAAGCCAGGGTTTAGGAAACGAAATAAGCTCCATAACTCGCCTAGGTGGTTTTCAATCGGTGTACCCGTGGTAACTAAGCGGAAATCAGACTTTAGCTGATGGGCCGTACGCGTACGTTTAGCACCAACATTTTTAATCGCCTGAGCTTCATCGAGAACGATGCTAGCCCATTCTTTTGCTTTGAATCGTTCGGCATCTTGTTGCAATAAGCCATAGCTGCAAATCACTAAATCTTGCGCTCCGGCTTGATCAAGAATGCTGTCACGTTCTTTACCGCGATAGAAAATAGGATTTAGCGTCGGCGCAAATTTTTCTGTTTCACTCATCCAGTTATTACAAACAGAAGTTGGAGCGACGACTAAGGTAGGGCCTTGAGCAGTGCGTTGTAAAATAAGCGCTAAGGTTTGGATAGTTTTACCCAAACCCATGTCATCCGCTAAACAAGCGCCAACGCCCCATTCTGCAAGGCGACACAGCCATTGATAACCTTCAAGCTGGTAATCACGTAAATCAGTTTCTAAAGTCTCTGGTACTGCTGGAGAGAAATCTTGTAGTGACGCCAGTTTTGCTAAATGTGCCGTCCACTCGTCATCAACCGTGCGCTGACCTAGGTCTTGGGTAATATCATCCAAAGCGAGTGCTGCTAAACGACTAATGCGCATTTCACCGTCATGATCTTCACTGAGACTGTGAAGGGCGCTCAATTTCTTCTGTAGTTGCTTAGTCAGAGCAACAAATTCACCATCACCTAACTCAATAAATCGACCCGCGCCATTCTTGGATAAATCCATTATTTGGCGAAGTGTTAACACTAAATCATCATTAATCTGAAGCGTGCCGTCGAGCTGGAACCAATCATCAGACTTATTGATATTCAAGCGCATGCTGCTGCCATCAACGCGAGACTCAACTCTCAGAGCTTCACCTTCAGGCCAAGCAATGACGACTTCATTTTCCAATTCACGAAGTTGCTCGAGTAACTCTAGGCAATTCTGCGGGTCCTCAATGACAAACTCATCGTCATAATCATCTTCATCAAAAGAGTCTAAAACAGAGTATTGTAAAATATCTCGTTGCTTTTGCGCTTCTGCCACTAAGTCTCGTTTAGTCTGGTATTTTTCACCATAGTGCTCAGTGACTAATTTTTGACGACCTTGCCCAGGAGGGTAGAGTGGGCCAAATTCGCCAAATGGTTTCACCCGTAAAGTGGCACGCAAACCTTCACCATAAGGCAGTAAATTAGCATGGATACGGGTATCCGCTTCAACAGGCTCGGCATCCACCACACCTTCTAGATCAGACTGAATGCTAATCATCGGCGCTAGCGAGCTAAGCGTTTCACGAAGTTGAGCTTCGGCTTCTCTAGGAATTAACAATCCTTGAGCCAAAATATCGTGCAAGCGCATGACTTGTTCATTTTTGCGATAGACGCAAAGGCGAGTAGGTGTTTCTTTTTGCAGAACATACTGATCCGTTGCCTTGCTGGCAAACACAGGCGGATAAAAACTGATGCGCAGTTTTTCTCCCTCCTCGTTGACCAACAGCTCGAACTCACCTTGAACGACCTCTAATGCAGTAAAGCGAGATTGATCCCAGTACAAAGCGGGATGGTTAACTAATATGGGCCAAGCGGCATTCATATCAATATAGCAAGGCGCAGGCGCCGCTGACTGATAATCATAACCTGGACGATGATGTATCAGGTTACAAAGCTCGACATCTTTGTCGCTGAGATGATTCATCTCAGTGTATTCAAGCTTCAAGCGACTTAATGAAAGATTGCGACCTTTTGACCAACCACCGTTGGCTTTTCTCTTTTGCATTTTCGGTGAGAGGCTGTAGCTGTCATAGCTGTCTGACTCAAGCAGCCAGATTAAACGCTCTTCACTGTGACGAATCGTTTGAACTTGGTGTCCAGCCAACATGTTCAGTGCGTCTAATGCACGTTCCCATTTAGCTTTTGGCTGTACCAAGTTGAATAGGGTTTTTGTGCCAAGCGTGGTGTGAGTCTGCTCAGCAATCGCAGCGTAGTCGTCTTTCGATTCTGGCTTACCTAAAAACGCTAAGGCATGAGCATATTCTGCCGCAAGCCAATGATAATTTGCAGCACTGGCTTTGCTTTGAAGTTCTTCAATCGATTCAATCAACTCTTCTTCAAGATGATGTCCCAACCAGTAGTTGAGGAAGCAAAGCAGTAGTAAATCGAGCTGCCCTTGATCGTGTGCTTCAGCTTCCGGGCGTTTAACGCTAAATACGCCGGTCGCTAGTGACTCGATATATTGTTGCAGTAAAACATGCGTCGAAGAATGCTGTAGTCTTGAGACAACAAGGTGTGCTGTCTGGGCATGCTTAGGCTCCGAACCACTAATCATTGCCAGTATGGGCAAAGCAGTCAGTTCATGGTCCAACATTAAAGCATGTAAGATTTCACTTTCCGAGTGTTTGCCCAAAGCTTCAATAGCAGGCTCCGCACCTTCATTGACTAGGTATTTAATGCTCGAAGCCAATAGATTTGCAGGGTTTTCACTCACCTCTGGTATTTCGATTGCATCGAGTTGGCCAGTCAATAAGCAATAAAGCGTTCTAGTCTCTAGCATCTGCGCCGAATCTTGAGTCGATTGGCTATCAGTGGCTTGTTGTTGAGTCAGTTCCCACAGTGGCTGTAAGTCTTGGAGCTTTTGCATACCACTGTAAGCTAGATCTCTAAAAGCATCGGTTAGGATTGCAGGTTTCAAAACACCCATCACTGCTTTGTCTGGCGGTGTTCCAAAAATAGGGTCATAAAAGCCTTTGGCTTCTATCGGTGTCTCTGTCTCTTCAAATTGCTTATAAAGACTCTGCAAGGTTTCACGTAGTCGAACACGATCACCTCGGTACAAATGAATGCGTGCATGAGAAATCCCATGCTCTAAATCTTGCCAAACGACCACACCATCAACCGTTCTTGGCTCAAACGCTTCAAGAATGTTTTCAGAGTAAGCGTCGAACACTTCGTTATTAATCGTTTCAACCGTGATCTGCTCGCGCATGTCTGAGCGACAGGCAAAGCGATTAATCCCCGCTGTAATCCAACCGCTGTCCATCAACCCTTGCAAGATAGGTTTGAGGCTATGCAAGTTAAAGCTTTCATCACCGTTAGGGTTACGTATGCCAACGCGACGAGCGCAAATTGCCAGAGGAGTCGCTGCGGTAGGCGCGTAAATGACTGAAAGCAATTGCAGCAAAGCACGCTCAAGCTCAGGCAGCTGTCTAAAGGTGGACAGGTCAAATTCGATCGTAGTTTCAGTCATGGTTTGTCTTATTAGTTTCTGTTGCTTTGGCGGGATTAGTTATTTTTCA
>CALKXC010000288.1 GCA_938004025.1 uncultured Leucothrix sp.
TGTTTTGCTTGAGTAATTTAGGTTGACTAGTGTTTTACCACTTAATAAGCCAGCCATATTTATTAATGTAGCTCTACGACTCGATGGCAGCAAGATACCGATGTTTTGCTCGTCACTAATCCGGCTGACCTGCCGTGATAGTAAAATTGATTGGTACAGGGCATCCGTTGCTGACAAAGGTCTCGCTGAGGTGTCAGCAATCGCCAGCTCAGAGCCGACTCTTTTTGCACTATCTATCCACGCATCAGCTAAGCTAGGCAGCGACTGCTTATAGCCCTCCCATGAATTTATGGAGAGATCGAAAATACGTCGTTTCAACAGTTCTGTTTCAGTGCTAATCGGTAAGGTCTGACCAAAACTCACCATCAACTGTCTGCGTTGGCTGTTTTTAGTCGACGATTTCAGCTTAGCGGATGAGCGTGAAAATTGGCTTCCCCATAGCCCTCTCAGATAAAAAGGCACAATCACGACATCATCGTTTGCTAAATTTGCTGCCTTTCGATAGCCATGCTTGAAAACACTGAGATGTCCGTTTCGGCTAATCGTTCCTTCTGGGAACAAGCAAACGACGGCACCTTCATTCAGTAGCTCTGCTACCTTTTCAAGTGCCTTGGTACTGCTTGGCCCCGCTTCAATGGGTATTGATCCGAATAATTTGAAAAACCAACTCAGGTACCAACGCTCATAAATACTTTTCAGCATTACAAAACGCACGCGTCGCGGTGATGCTAACTGAACAATTGCCCAATCAATCCAACTGATATGGTTACCAAGTAACAACACACCTCCAGTGGCGGGAATATTCTTCATGCCCTCTACGTTGACTTTATATTTGAGGTTCATCAAATACGATAAGATAAATTTAACTAAGCTTTGCGGGAGATGATAGACAGTATAAGCAAAGCCTGAAACTGCAACAAAGGCGATGAGTAGTAACAAGTTCGCACTGCTAATTCCTGCGACCGCAAACGCAACTGCCACGACGAGGAAGAACAACATTCCAATGTTTTGAATGAAATTATTCGCGGCCAAAACTCGGCCTAAGCTATTTTCACCTGCATGATATTGAATCAATGCATTCAGCGGGACAATGAACATCCCTCCCATCACACCAATGAAAAGAAAGTCTAAGCCCATCAATATGTGATTATTCAGAGTCGGTAGTACGAATAATCCTATGGCGACACCTGCAGCACCCACCGGGACTAATCCTGTCTCTATGTAATTCTTTGAAGATCTTGCTGCAATGAAGGAACCAAGAGCAATACCTATTCCTGATGCACCTAAAATTGCTTGGATAATGATGGTATTGGTTTCACCTGTTTGGCTTTTTACAAACGCAGGAAATGCAGCGAGCAAAACTTGTGCAATCGACCAGAACACCATTAGACCGATAATAGAGAGTAGAATCGTCTTGTTTCCAAAAACAGGTTTAAGGTTGTTTAGTGCAAGCTTTCCTGTTCGGTAAGCTTTCCAATCAAACTGATGATCCTCATTTTGCGTTTCAAGCTGAGGGATGCGATACATCATAATCAATTCGATTACACTACTGGCAATAAGAATGAATCCGACTGGAACTAGTGTCGCCAGTATCTCACTTTTATCAGCCCCCGCTTGTGGGTACCACATTTCAAATAAGACTGAGAAAATCACCGTACCGGCTAGGATACCTATAATCGATATCGCCTGTACTAAGCCATTGGCCTCCGCTAAATGCTGTTTGCCAAATAATGATTTGATGTAACCGTATTTTGCGGGTGAATAGATGGCTGACTGAACCGCCAATAGAAAGGTCATTGCAAAAGCGACCCAAAACCAACCTGATGCATAGGAAATCGTGATGCCAATTGTCAGAAAAACCGCGAACCATGCCGCAAGTCTCATTACTGAGCTTTTAGGGTATTTATCAGCAACGAAACCAGCCGTGCTGAACATAAGAATAAAGGGTAAAAGAATCAGGCCATTAACAATGGCGGTAAGGAAAACCTGCTCACTGCCATCGTAAACTTTAAAGATAGTATTTTGGATGACAATTTTATGGCCAAGATCTACCAAAGTATTAAGAAACACTGCGATTAAAAATGGCAGCGCGCCAATATTCTTTAGTAGTCCACCCATCATACTCTCCTGATTATTCTTGTTGGATAATAATGCAGAAGAAATTGATTTATCACAATGTTAAACAGTCAGGTTGTAAATACTCACCCTTTTAGTATTGCTTAACGATACTTGCATTAAAATAGCTTATCTAAGTCTTGCTGCATTAGCTTGACTGCTGCCTGTTCTAATAATTTCTCGCTATCGGAAACAGTCGACTTTTTCTTAACAGCGGACGCTCTTGGCTTGGTATTAGCTTGTACCGTTTTAATTACAGCCGGCTTAGTGACCGCTTTAAGAAGTGGCTGTGCCGCTTTTTCAGGCTTCACAACATATTGTCTAACCGAGGTATCGGGTAAAGGGACTTGGATTTTACTCTCGGCTTCAAGAGTGATTTTACTTTGACCAGTTTCAATAACCGAGCTAGCCGGTGGACTAAGCGGTAATTTTTCTTGCTGTGGTTTATCTGAAGATAGACCGCCCAATGCAATGTCAGCTTTGGTGCCAATAATATGCTTTAGGGTGTAATCCTTAACGGTAAGAGTTGTGGCTTTTGCTGGTTTATTTATTGCGACCTCAGCTGGTTTATTTTTGGAATCTATAGAGTCAGAACTAGGTTTAAGTTCAATAGCTTCCTTTGCTTCATCGATGATCTCAGTCTTTGCCAACAGTACGGTTTGCTTAGTCTGCTCAACCGCTTCAGGATTTTTTAATTCCTTACCTAAGGCTATTTCTTCAAGCTTAACCTGAATCTCACTTTTCACTGGGACAGCTTCAGAACCAAGCTGA
>CALKXC010000289.1 GCA_938004025.1 uncultured Leucothrix sp.
TTCGCTTGCTCCAATGGACATGCAGCCGTGTTAGATATTGCACATCGTGGCTATGCGGCTGACAACCCTGAGTCTACTTTGATGGCTTTTAGGCAAGCCCATCATCAGGGTGCAGATGGCATTGAGTTTGATGTTAGGCAAAGCAGCGATGGTGTGTTGGTGGTTACTCACGATCCATCTATTGCTACATTGGGTAATAGACTATTAAATAACACGGCGTACTCTGATATTTACCTTGAAACAGAGATACCGAGTTTAGAAGCGGTTTTGATTTTTGCTAAACAAGTTAATCAGACTATTTGGCTCGAAATTAAACAAAGCCATCTTTATCCCAATATCATATCAAATGTATTAGAGTTGATTGCGAAGTATGATTTGGAAAGGAAAACGGTGATACAGAGTTTTAACCATCGAGACTTGGATACCATTAATAAGATCCAGCCTAATATACGATTACTTGCCTTATTTACCTCGAACTTTACTTTTAATAGAGTGCCAGCGGCCGTTAATTACATTGGCTTACCCATGAGTAATCAATATAAGAATGTTAGTTTGGTCAATCGATTACATACTTTAGGTAAGCAAGTGATATTTTGGCGAAACAATGATTTATCTGAAACCAAGCAATCGGTAGAAGCATTTATCAATATTGGTGCTGACGGACTGATGTTGGACCGATCTTTAAGGAGAATTCTGCAGGATTAAATTGGGTGGATCTAAGAGTGTCAATAACTTATGAAGCCGCTAGTACTAAGCTAGCTTTTGATTCAAAGGGTTTGGCCATTTGATATTGATTTCGACCTGAATTCTTGGCAAAGTAAAGTGCTTCGTCCGCTGAAGAAAGCCACTGTTCACTGGTAATATCGCGCTTTAATTCTGCGACCCCGAGTGAAATTGTAATTTTTTGCCCTTCCAAGAATTGGCTATTCTCTACTCTTGAGCGAATGGTTTCTGCCAAAATTTCAGCATCCTTAATGCAGGTACCTTCGGTGACTAAAACAAATTCTTCGCCGCCATAACGGTATACCTGATCGGAAATGCCAGTAAAACTAGAGAGTAACTTTGCAAACTTTTGAAGTATTTCATCACCGATTGCGTGACCGTGTTGATCATTGATGGATTTAAAATGATCAATGTCCATAATGATAAGTGCGGCATAGAACGGTTTGCTTTGGTAGTTGAGCAAAAGCTGCTTTAAATCAGAGTCGAGTGTTCTTCTATTCCATACACCCGTCAGGCCGTCTCTTGCTGCTAAACGAGTGAGCTCAAATTGCTGTTGGCTGGTGACCAGTGTGAAAAAGTAAGCAAATAAGGAAAGCACGAAAATTGAGGTGTAGATGATGATAATTTCATAGCTACTAAGCTTTCCATAGAAGGCTGGAAACAGAAAAAACATGGCTATGATGTTTATTATCGCCGCAGACCGGGCGGTCAAAAGACAAAAGGTAGCCATTATCACTGGGAAAATGGTATAGACGTTAGAAGGCCCTTTAACATGGACAATTCCAACCATAACCCCAAGTGATACTATGCTGACTATCGTTGCAGGGACTTCAATCTTGCGGGTTTTTAAGACGCAATAAAGACAGCTGGTTAAGCCAACCACCAGGCATGTATCCAAAAATGCTAAGAGGTGGTAACCATTAAACAGTCTGTAAAGAGTGAATGGAGTAGCGCCTATTATACCCAGTATGCAGGTAGCGATAAGCATCTTCTCTTTGTATGTCCGTTCTAACAACAGCTAGTCCTAAAAAACTTTTCTTATGACTATACCTATAGTTTCCTGAATACTGGGTTTACTAGAATAAATCGCATTGATTGGGTAATTTATGCTATCAATAGCCGCTTGAATCTTAATGACTAAAACCCAGCTGCCGGAATCAGGGATCTAAATGGTTATGAATGAATTTTCAGCGTTTGATACGCCTCTTGAAACTGGCGTCAATTTGATAGAAGCAAGTGCTGGAACGGGTAAAACCTATTCGATTGCAATGCTCGTATTGCGATTTGTTGTTGAGAAAAATATAAGTATTGAAGAGATCTTGGTCGTAACGTTTACCAAGGCCGCAACTCAGGAATTAAAAACAAGAATAAGAAATCGCCTTCAAGACCTACGCCGCTATTTGCTGGCAAGCTCTAATACTGAGGATTTAGATGAAGCGTTCATGCAGTGGGCAGACCAGCTAAGCGATAAAGATCTTGTTATTAGCCTGATAAATAACGCTTTGGCAGCGATTGATAATGCAGCGATTTTTACCATTCACGGTTTCTGTCAACGCATGCTTAAGCAGTATGCATTAGAAAGTGGGCAGCTCTTTGATGCCGAATTAATGTCTAATCTTGATGATTTACAACTGTCGCTCGCAGAAGATTATTGGCGCAAGCAGATGTACCAAGCATCATCCGTCAAAGCTGTTTTGCTGGGTTCAAATTTTACAACACCGGCTAGTTTATTAAGTAGCATTAGAAATCTACACTCAGGAATGATAATTCTTCCTGAAGCGCAAGATGTTGATGAGTTAGTCAGTGAGATTGAAGCTAATTTATCGTCGCTTTCACGTGTGATTGACAGAGAGTTGTTACAACCAATAACTGAACTTATCGCTAAACAACCTGAATTCTTTAAAGAGACGTTTATTCTTTCATTTCAAGAATACAGCCAAGTTATTTCAATTTGGGTTTCAGATAAGAACGCCGATCTACCCATACAAGCATTAAAGAATCTACGTTTTAATCATTTGCTGGAGGGTGCGCTTAACGGGCGAAAGTTTGCCAAGACTAAGTTGTTGAGTGGTGAGGAGCGTAAACGGGCATTCTTCGATGAGGGGGGGATCTCTGAATTAGCAACGCTTGAGGAAACCATTATTCAAGCGGATCAACTGAGTATGGCCTTCAGGCTTGGCTTGTTTGGCTATCTAAAGGATAAGCTAGATCTTCAAAAAGACGCTTTGAATGTGCTTTCTTACGATGATTTAATCACTCGACTGGCAAATGCAGTGGAAGGTTCAGCAAGTCTCACCGCTTCTTTACAAAACCAATTCCGAGTTGCTTTAATCGATGAGTTTCAGGATACCGATCAGCAGCAATGGACGGTATTTTCAACAATTTACCATACTGAAAAGCATTATCTCTATCTTATTGGTGACCCTAAGCAAGCTGTTTATAAGTTTCGTGGGGCAGATATTTACTCT
>CALKXC010000290.1 GCA_938004025.1 uncultured Leucothrix sp.
ATAGCTACGAGGAAGAATTAGTGCAGTGTTCAAGGCCAACTTGGGACCCTAAATTAACAGCATTGCATACTTTAAATTTTAACCAGCATGTTTCGGTAGCCGATGCGATGCGCGTAGACAGCAGGTTCTTATCAAAGTGACAACTAACCTAAAAATAACAACTCGACTTGTTAGTAGCCCATTAGAATTTGCAGCGCTTAAAGACAGTTGGAACCGTTTGTATGACTTGGTAGACACTGCGACACTTTTTAGTAGTTGGGATTGGCTATACACATGGTGGGAAGTGTATGCCGAATGTGATTTGAGGGATCTTTTTATTCTTTGCTTTTATGACGAAGAGGGAGAATTAATTGGCATAGCGCCGTTTCAAATTGAACGGAAGTACCCCCACACTTACATTCAAGGGCGTACCCTGAGGTTCTTAGCATCGGGAGAGTGTTTAAGAGATAACGTAGCAACGCCCTTTGTTGACCTGTTGATTTTGCCTGAATATGAAGACGTGGTTATTGAAAACCTTGAGTCTGCCTTACAATCAAATAAGAAACGCTGGGACTTTGCAGAATTCGATTTTTTGCTTGAAGACGCTTTGATTTTTCGCTGTTTCAAAAATAAGAGTAATGTTTTTAAACAATGCTATTCAAACGGCTTTCGTTATGAAGTTCCAACGGTTGCTGATCAGGATGCATACATTGAAACATTGGCCAGGCGATGGAAAAAAGATTTTAACAAAAAAGATCGTGTACTTAACAAGGCAGGTAATTTAACGATCAGGCAATCAAGTTTAGAAGACCTTGATGAGTCGATGGAGTTGCTACAAGCGATGCACCGAGATCGCTGGCAATCCAGAGCGAGCTTCTTGGTATTTGAATCGGCACACTTTGATAAGTTCCATCGCAAAATACTAGCGAAATTAATACCCAAAAATAAAGCTTATATAAAGACGCTTTACTTAGACGATGAACCTCTAAGTTGCTACTACGCTTTCGAAGATAAGAATCAGATTCACTATTATCAGAGCGCCTTTTATAGCAAAAATGCGAATCGATTTATGCCATTGTTTTACTTGGTTTGCAAAGAGATTGGTAAAGCAATGGAACAGGGTAAACGTTATGACTTCATGTTTGATGACAACCCTAACTCCTACAAAAAAAACCAATATGCGGCTGATGGAAAACCTATGTATCGACTGGTTTTAACACCAAGCCGTTACCGCTTAACTGTATTTAATCTTTATAAAAAGTATAAGTTATTCAAAAAGAAATTCAATAATTCACCAGCAGTTAACAAAGTGCTGCCAACAGGAAATAAATAATGAAAGTTGTTCATGTAATCGAACCAATGGCCCACGGAGTATTTATTTGGGTCATAGACATGGCCAATAACCTAGTTGAGAATGGTTACGATGTAACGGTTATCCATTCATTGAGAGAGGAGACCCCTGAAAATTGGCGTGAGCTTTTTGATTCAAGAGTTAAGCTGATCCATGTCCAAATGGGTCGTGCTATTAATCCGGTTACCGATATCAAGGCTTTGTTTAATATTACCCGTGAGTTAAAGCGAATCCGCCCTGATGTGATCCATGGCCATTCATCCAAAAGTGGCGTTCTGGCTCGGGCAGCAGGTTTTTTACTTGGGCAGAATAAGCGAACGATTTATACTTCGCATGCTATCCATTACCCCCTTATTAAACAACCATTAAAGCGCAGCATCTATAAGCTGCTAGAGTTGGTTTCTTATTGGCTGGGGGGCACGATAGTGGCCTGTTCAAAGCGCGAATACGATATTATTTTGGAAGAGATTACTAATAAGAATCCCACACGCCTGCGTTGCATCAGTAATGGGATTGATTTAAGTCAAATTCAGGTGAGAGATTACTCCCATAAAAAGCCCGAAGATGAAAAGGTCCGAATAGGGGTGTTAGGTCGTGTTTCAAATCAAAAAGCACCTTGGGTCTTTGCCGCCATTGCTAAAAAACTCTTAGCAAAGCATGCCAATGCAGAGTTTATCTGGGTAGGTAGTGGCGAGCCTGAAGATGAAGCGCCGCTCAAGGAAGCCGGCGTTATCATCACCGGTTTTCTGGGGCGTGATGATGCAATCAAAGAGACTGCAAAGTTAGATATTTTCCTACAGACATCATTATATGAAGGCCTCTCATTGGCATTGCTCGAGGCGCAAGCGTCAGGCATACCTGCTGTCGTCAGCAACATTCCTGGCAATGATGAAGTGGTACAGCATGAGCAGTGCGGTTTTGTTGGAAATGATGAGGCAGAATTGGCTAATTATACAGAGCGGCTAATTGAGTCGGCTGAGTTGCGCGAGCAGCTTGGTTCAGGGGCTCGTAGCTATGTAGAAGACAATTTCTCGTTCGATGCGATGGGTGATCAATATAAGGCGCTATATGAAGAAGCCGCATCTGGGTATAAGCAGAAAGCAATAGGTGCTGCGAGCTAAGCGAGACAGCATTTCCTAGATAAATTACGAGTGACATAAGGATTAAGCTGTGGCTTAATCCGAAACCTATTGTTGTCCAAACAAGGGTTAAGACTATGTCTATAGTAACCGGTAGGTTTCCACACTCCCGCATGCGACGCATGCGTAAAGATGATTTTTCACGCAGGCTTATGCGTGAAAATACACTCACATCAGATGATTTAATTTTGCCTGTATTTGTACTGGAAGGAGAAAATCAGCGAGAGCCGATTCCTTCCATGCCCGGTGTCGAACGGCTAAGTATCGACCTATTGATTGAACAAGCAGCAGAAGCAGTTGCGTTGGGTATCCCCGCGATGGTGTTGTTTCCAGTAGTTGAAAGCGAAGGTAAAACAGACAAAGCTGAAGAAGCGTATAACCCCGAAGGCTTAGTTCAGCGTTGCATTCGAGCACTCAAGAAAGCGCACCCGGAGCTAGGGATTATTACTGATGTTGCACTAGACCCTTATACGATTCATGGACAAGATGGCTTAATGGGTGATGATGGCTACATTTTGAATGATGAAACCGTAAGGACATTAGTCAAGCAAGCTTTATCTCACGCTGAGGCGGGAGCAGATATCGTAGCGCCATCTGACATGATGGATGGCCGGATAGGTTCAATTCGTGAATCTCTTGAAAGCGCTGGTTATACCAATACACGCATCCTTGCTTACGCAGCGAAATATGCTTCAGCATTTTATGGTCCATTCCGTGATGCCGTTGGTTCATCAGGCAACATAAAAGGCGGGAATAAGTTTAGTTATCAAATGGACCCTGCGAATTCAGATGAAGCACTTTACGAAGTAGCGATGGATTTAGAGGAGGGTGCTGACATGGTTATGATTAAGCCGGGTATGCCTTACCTAGATATCGTTCGTCGAGTTAAAGATGAATTTAAAGCACCCACCTACGTTTATCAAGTTAGCGGCGAATACGCTATGTTAAAAGCCGCGACTCAAAATGGTTGGTTAGAAGAGCGAGAGTGTGTTTTAGAAGCTTTAATTAGTATGAAGCGGGCTGGAGCTGACGGAATTTTGACATATTTTTCAATGGATGTAGCGCGTTGGTTAAAAGAATGAGTGTCGATAAATACGCTGTAATAGGGCATCCGATTAGTCACAGTAAATCGCCATGGATTCATTCACAGTTTGCTTCGCTCACAGAAGAAAAGATTGAATATGGTCTACTTGAGTCAGAGCCCAAGCCCGAAGCCTTCATTGAAACGATTCGACAATTTGCCAAAGATGGTGGCAAAGGTGTCAATGTCACTATGCCATTTAAAGAAGTGGCATGGAAAATGGCTGATGAGCTTTCAGAGAGAGCAAAGTTGGCTAGTGCTGTTAACACATTAACGTTTTTGGACGATGGCCGAGTGCTCGGAGATACTACAGATGGAATTGGATTAGTAAATGATCTCTGTATCAATAAGCAGTTAAGTTTGAAGCATAAAAAGGTGCTGATTCTTGGTGCAGGCGGCGCAGTAAAGGGTGTGATTCAGCCAATTTTAGAACAAGCTCCTGAAAGGCTACATATCGTTAATAGAACGGTTGAACGTGCCCAAGAGTTAGCAAACATTTTTGGTGAAAATGGCAATATATCAGGAGGTGGCTATAATGAGCTACCTACTATTGGAGCGTTCGATCTCGTGATTAATGCGACTCCTGCCAATTTTAGTGGAGAGCTCCCTCCAATTTTAGCAGGCATATTTTCACCAGGCTGTTTGGCCTATGATATGAGTTACGCAGCAGCACCAACCCTGTTTGAAAACTGGTCATTACATAATGGCGCAGCTAAAGTCAGTAACGGTTTAGGAATGCTAGTTGAGCAAGCAGCGGAGTCCTTTTTCATCTGGAGAAACACCCGCCCACCTACGCAACAGGTGCTGAGAGATTTAAGAGAAATCTTATAAGATTTCCTTATTCTATATATCTTAATAAGGCATCGTATTTTGGTGCTTCCGATCTTGGTTGGGTTATATACTCTTTAGCGCCCCAGCTTCCGTACCAGCTATATATGCGTGGAGCACTGAAATGAACGAAGGTTTTCCCACCAGCTTTATGCCATGCCTCTAGATATTGGCTGTAAAGTTGACCCATGCGTGAATCACGGTTTGCTTCAAAAAGTAACGGGTTTGGGTGATCTTCTACTCTACGAGTTTCCCAATCAACCAAATGCTGCCCACCTTCATAGGCTAGCAATTCAACACCAAACTCCTTTGTTAATTTAACTTGCTCGTTGATTTGCTTAATAGTTGCAGTCAAACCGTAACGTGACCATTTTGACTGGATGGCTTCGAAAATATCATCAACCGTTTTTGCTTCTCGAAGCGTTTTTAAGTCAGCATAAAAATAGGGGGCAACGGCGAAGGCATCAACATGTTTATGTGTTTCATTGTAAGACAATAATTGGCTGCTTAAATCAGAGTTTGCAGACCAACCACTGAGGGTTTTGATTAGCCTTTTGCGATTATCAAAGCTGCTTTGCCAAATTTTAAATATTTCTACGCTACGCTGAGCATAAAATTTTATTCCAGCAGTTTGAGGGTCGCTATCAAGCTTTAGTTTGAGGCCTTGATTAATGGTGTATTTTCGGTGAATAAAAATGTTATTCCAAGCTTCATTGCTGTACTCAATGTAGACTTTTAAAGCAGGGTCAAGATATTGATTCACATAGTTTGCAAACTGCTGCACATACTGATCACTCGCTTGATAGGGCATAGAGAACCATGCGTCAGCTTTCAGTGTATTTGCCAATTTAACCATCGTTTCTACGGGGGCTCCACGATAACCTTCTTTGCCTCCCCAAGTGGCTTTGGCTAGCGTATTTCTCTCATGCCAATGCTGAATTGGGTTTCTAGTCATGCCGGACATATTCATGAAACGAATAAGTCGAAAATCTTTCATAAAGTTAAGGTAGTCAGGGTTAAAGATAAATTTTTCATGATGGCTTGCAAAAGATAGGAAAGGCGCGCCTGAACAAGCCGATTTACTATCAACTCTTTGATAAAGGTTTCCTTGGCAAATTCCCCCTGGTAGAAGGATTCGAATATTACGAATGGGGTCGGTTTTATTGGTCTGGCTGATGATCAGCGAAGCATTGAGTATTTTATCAGCGCCTGCTTTTACCTCGATGAGGTCTCTTCCAGGTTGACTGTTTATTAATTTTGCATCGTTGCCATATTTCAGCTTACCCTTACCTTTGTAGAGCACGGTGTAAAGGCCATCCGGTGTTGTTCCTGCTGGCAGTCTATTTAAGAACTTAGTACCTGCAACGCCCCCGTTTAAATTGACGGGCCATCCATTTTCATCATATTCAACATTGGCACTACTCAGCCAGGGGTTAGTATCAGCAAACGGAATTGAAGATTTAAAAAGGTCGATAAAAGGGATGCTTGAATTATCTTCTCTAATTTCGTTTGTATTCGTACCTAGGAAATAACGAGATTTATTTTTATTGGCTAACAACTGGCCTAGCTGTTCTTGAGTCGGTGGTTGGTGGGAAATGCGGTTGGGTTTTAAGAAGCGTTTATATGCTAAGTAGCTCGCTGCAGCCAAGCTAATAATAAACAAAAAGATCAATGCGGATTTTATAAAGCGTATCAAGGTGTAATGACCAAGGATAAGAGAGTTTAGCCATTATCCAGCTGCAAGCTTTGTAAAACAAGAAGAAGCCGGCGCGCAGTATTAAACTGCGAACCGGCGATGCTAATTAATTGGAAAGTAACATACGACCAAAGTTCTGCGGATTACGCCATGCTTCGTCATTTTTAGAGAACCAAGCTAGCTTGCCGTCACGGTCATTGCCTGTGTCATCATCGTTAACCTGAACTTCCAAACCAATGATAGAGCCATTCTGTGGAATAACGCCCAATGTGCGCCAAGGTATTGAGGCTTCAAGGGTATACCCATTGGCATGACGATTCATTGCTTGAAGGATTCCTAAATCCCCTCTGCGTGGAGAACTCTGGCTTAAGTTAACCTGATTATCTCTCCACCGAAAAATAAAGTGGAAATCATTTCTTCCATCGAAGCTACTGCCACGTGAGCCATCGGCATCAACAAATATTTCAATTGAGTCATCACTCCAAGGAGCGCCTGAGTCTTTGACAAAGCGATCATCCATTGCATCCACACGAATGTGCAGGTAATCGTTATCCCAACTTGTTTGCCAGTTTGCTGCTAGATCGTAGCCGCCATTAATGCTTCCTCCAACAATGTTCATCAATCGGTTTGGCTGGGTTTGTTGCCAATCACGTCCATAGCGACGTTGTTTAATGACCCCATCATGTTGATTTATGATCCTTCTTGGAGCCGGTGTTGGGATGACTACTGGTCTCGGTGCTTGAGCAACCCTAGGAGCAGGTTGAACAGGGCGCCTTACAGGCTGCACAGGGCGTATTACCGGTGGTTGAACGATGGTAGGAGCGACCCTACTTGCTTGAGGTGCAAACTTAATCGCAGGAGC
>CALKXC010000291.1 GCA_938004025.1 uncultured Leucothrix sp.
GAAACTCTAGCCAACCTTAAGGTAGATGCTAAGGGTTGTGAGATTGATTCTGACAAAGACGGCGTTGCAGATAGCAAAGATCAATGCCCTGCTTCTCCTGAAGGTGCGGTGGTTAGTGCATTGGGTTGTCAGCTAGATGACGATGCAGACAAAGTTGTTAACGCATTGGATAAATGCCCAACTACGGTAGCTGGTGCAGAAGTTGACGCTAACGGCTGTGAGCTTGATAACGATAAAGATCTCGTTGTAAACAGCAGTGATGCTTGCCCTGAAACAGCAGCTGGCGCATCTGTTGATGCTAAAGGCTGTGAAGGTGACGGCGATAAAGACTTCATTCTTGATAGTAGAGATGAATGTCCTAAGACTTCACCAGGTGCAACAGTTGACTCTAAAGGGTGTGAAATTGACACTGATAAAGATGGTGTTGTTGACAGCCTAGATGACTGCCCTGAATCCGCTCCAGGTGCCAAAGTAGACGCTGAAGGTTGTGAAGGCGATACTGATGGTGACTTGATCATTGATAGTCGTGATGAATGTCCTAATACGGTTGCAGGCGCTTCTGTAAACTACAAAGGCTGTGAAGGGGATGCTGACAAAGACGGTGTTCTTGACAGTGCAGACCAGTGCCCTGCTTCTCCAGAAGGTGTGTTTGTTAATGCTAAAGGCTGTGAAGTTGACACTGATAAAGACGGAGTAGTAAACAGCAAAGATAGCTGCCCTGAAACATTAGCGGGTATCACTGTTGATGCAACAGGTTGTGAAATCGACAGCGATAAAGATGGCGTTGTAGACAGCAAAGATAGCTGCCCAACTTCTCCTGCTGGTGTATTCGTTAACGGAAAAGGCTGTGAAGTTGATACCGATAACGATGGTGTTGTAAACAGCAAAGACAGCTGCTTAGACACACTAGCGGGTATCACCGTTGATGCAACAGGCTGTGAAGTAGACAGCGACAAAGATGGCGTTGTAGACAGTAAAGACAGTTGCCCAACTTCTCCTGTTGGCGTATTCGTTAACGCTAAAGGCTGTGAAGTTGATACTGACAACGATGGTGTTGTGAACAGCAAAGACAGCTGCCTAGACACTCGTGCCGGTATCACTGTTGATGCAACAGGCTGTGAGATTGATAGTGACAAAGATGGCGTGAAAGATAGCCTCGATCAATGTCCTAGCACTGCCGCAGGCGCTGCTGTATACAGCACGGGTTGTGAGTTTGATACTGATAACGACGGTGTTGTAGATCGCTTAGATCAGTGCCCAACAACTGCTGAAGGTCGCAATGTTGATGTTAAAGGCTGTGCGATACCTGATGCTGACGCGGATGGTGTTCAGGACAAGAACGATGCTTGCCCAGGCACTGCTAACGGCGCCTCAGTCAATCAGTTAGGTTGTTCAGAAGCTCAGAACATCTCACTTGAAGGTGTTAACTTCAGAACAGGCTCTTCACAGCTACTGGCAAGTTCATTACCAATTCTTGATGAAGCAGCTCGTAAGTTGAACCGCTTCCCAAGCCTGCGTGTTGAAGTAGGTGGTCACACGGATAGTGACGGTAGACAGTCTAGCAACCAGCGCTTGTCACAAAGCCGTGCTGATGCTGTACGCCGTTACTTGATTAGCAAGAATGTTCGTGCTGCGAACCTGACGGCTAAAGGCTATGGCGAGACTTCACCGATAGCAACGAATGCTACTGCTGCCGGTAAAGCTCAAAATCGTCGAGTTGAGTTAAAGATCCTGCGATAAATAATCGCTAACCCAAAGACAGCCTCTCCCTAACGGGGGAGGCTTCTTTATTTGTGCAATACGAAATATGGCAATACATCACGCAAAAAAACGTTTTGGACAACATTTCCTTAACGATGCAAACATCATTGATTTGCTAATTTCTCACATCCATCCTCAACGTGAGGATCAAATGTTAGAAATTGGACCGGGCCTAGGCGCACTCACAAAGCCTATTCTGCCGCTTCTAGATCATTTACAGGTTATCGAGATTGATCGAGATGTCATTAATCATCTGGCGTTCATTGGTGGTGATAAATTAACGATTTATAACGTGGATGCTTTGAGGGTAGATCTTTCAGAAATTACCGACGCATCTTTACCGCTTAGAGTGATCGGCAATCTCCCTTACAATATATCGACTCCCCTTATCTTTCATTTGCTAGAAACCACTCCGCAAATAAAAGACATGCACTTTATGCTGCAAAAAGAGGTGGTTGACCGTATTGCGGCAGCACCTGATGGAAAAAATTATGGCCGTTTAACGGTGATGGTTCAGTTCCGCTGTGAAGCAGAATTCTTATTCTTTGTTGGACCAGAATCCTTTAGCCCTCCTCCAAAAGTTGACTCAGCCGTCATCAAACTGACGCCTTGGAAGGAAAAGCCATTTGTAGCTGATGATGAAAAGCTATTTGCTCAAGTCGTTAATCAAGCATTTTCGCAACGTCGTAAAACTTTACGCAACACGCTAAAGAAAATGATCGATGCTTCAGAGCTTATCGCACTCGATATCGACCCCACAGCACGCGCTGAAACGCTGAGTGTCGAGCAGTTTGTAAAAATAAGTAATAGGCTCCATCAAATAACAGCATGATCCCTCTTAGCCTCTATATTCATATTCCTTGGTGCATCAAAAAATGCCCCTATTGTGATTTTAACTCTCACAAAGCTCCAACTGAACTTCCTGAGGCTCAGTACGTAAAGGCTTTACTGAATGATTTAAAAAGTGAAATGGTGGAGGTTGGTGATCGAACAATAAGCACCATTTTTATCGGTGGCGGAACCCCTAGCCTATTCTCCGCAAAGTCTATTGACTCTTTGTTATTAGGCATTCAAGA
>CALKXC010000292.1 GCA_938004025.1 uncultured Leucothrix sp.
CCTAGCGGGATTGAAGTGTGAATGCTGCGTTTGGCTTCAGGGATTGCTTTTCGATACAACAAAACAAGATCAAGCAGTGCGATTAAACCCAGTGCTAATGCTGCGACTTGCCAAATTAGAACAGCGGGCGCCCAAAGGCCGGCAATAAATGCCAACACAACGACTACACCCAGTAGTTTAAAGAGATTGCTGCCCGGAATTGGTAAAGTCATGTCTTGGCTTATTGCCTCGGTGCGTCAATGCTTTGAATTACAGACTTAAGAATCTCGTCAGTTGAGTAACCTTCCAGTTCCATTTCTGGAGCGAGGGCAACACGGTGACGAAGCACGGGCAAGCAAATTGCTTTGACATCATCAGGCGTAATAAAATCTCGCTGTTGTATTAATGCTTCAGCCCTTGCTGCACGAATCAAAGAGATGCTGCCTCGTGGCCCTGCACCAATACTTAAACCTTGCCATTGGCGCGTGGCTCTCACTAACTTGACGGCGTATTCGATAACTTGCTGGTCGGCTTTAACTTCAGCAGCCATGCCTTGTAAAGCGAGAATTTGCTCAGGTGACGCGACAGCATTAACGCGCGATAGATTTAATTGGTCACCGGTTTGCTTGTTGGTTACGGCTGCAACCATTAGGCTTTCTTCATCTTTTGAAGGGTATTCGATAAAGATCTTCAGCAAGAAACGGTCCAGCTGCGCTTCTGGCAAAGGATAGGTACCTTCTTGTTCAAGCGGGTTCTGTGTGGCGAGTGTCATAAAGGGAAGTGGGACAGCATGAGACTGGCCTTCAATCGTTACCTGACGTTCCTGCATGACTTCCAGCAACGCTGACTGAGTTTTAGCAGGCGCACGGTTTATTTCATCCGCTAGTAGCAGGTTAGTGAATACTGGGCCCTTACGAAGGTTAAACTCATTGCTTTTCAAATCAACAATGGTGTGACCCGTAACATCCGCAGGCATTAGGTCGGGTGTAAACTGTATTCTTGAGAACTGTCCTTCAAAAGTTTGTGCTAGCGCCCTGACTAATAGCGTTTTCCCTAAGCCTGGAACACCTTCAATTAACACATTACCCCCAGCAATCAGCGCGATAAGTGTTTGATGGATAACGTCAGACTGTCCAACCACGGCATGGCTAATTTCAGTTTTAATTGCCGTGATTAACTCACTGGCCTGGTCTGCTTGCATCGTTGTCATAAACTAGTCCTGATGTGTTCGAGTTGCTTAATTGTCTCGGTAAATTCGTGAGGGCCTTTACCAATGCTTCCATAGAGTGTTTTTGATAATTGTGGTTCGCTGATACTTAATCTTTTTGACAGCAGTTTTACCTGATCTGGCTGTTCCATCGCATGCCATCCAGGAATGCGCTTAGCGAGCATCTGTTGAGCGGCGTTTCTCGTGCTTTCTAACAATCCACTATGGTCGTGTTGCTTCCAGTAATAAACACCGGAGGCATCGATATGTTCCATTAAATTGCGTCTATCATCTTCTTCTTTGGTAATCACAGGGCCAAAGCGCCTTGAAACTCGCATCATCCAAAACGCAAAAAATATGATTAGCGTGATGACTAAAGCCCAAAAATATTTCCAGATTAACTCAAACAGATTGGCTGTTTCATCGGAGTGGATTAACCAAACGGCCTCGGGAAGTAACAGGTCTTTCTGATTAAATGCAGCCGCTTTGCCGCGTATGAGTTGCCAAAGTATTTCTGCGTGGTCAAAGTCTTTTAGGTTGAAGTTATCGATGAATTCAAGATCGGAAACCAGAGTAATTAACCCGCGATCAACTTGTTGGCGGATAATGACATTTTTGCCATCGATGTCTATTTGTTCGAGGTTTCCCTTGTTACCTCCATCTTTTACAACGATCGCTCGATAATAGTCTGGGCCTAACTGCAAACCTCGCGATGAGCCTTTGATGCTAATTGTTTCAGGCTTTTCATCTTCAAATTGAATGCCTTCTCGGATATCAACTCCAAGGAATTCCTGCAAGGCGTCACCCGAAGACTCTGAGATAAATTCCTGATCAAATTCTTCGTAATAAACAGGCTCGTCTGGATCATTTTGTGATTCATCAACCAGCGGTTCATCACTTGCAAAAGAATTCCAATCGGCCAGCCCTGTGATAATCAAATGCCCGCCATTTTTAACCCATGCCAGCAGGTTCGAAACTTGTGCCCCTCTTAAATTCTCCCGAGAGGAGCTAATTAAAATGACGGTGTCAGTGTCTGGAAGGGTAGTAAGATCTTGCACACTGTCGACAGTCTCAGTGGGAATCCCCATGCGCCTTAAAAACAGCTTACTCGCATACAGAGGGTTGGTTTTTGCCTCACCGGTAAATGGGCGCCATTCAGTTTCTTCAACATACTCGAAATTGCTCTGAAACGTTTTAATCATTAGCGCAGCAAAAGCCAATACGACAATTGCAATCAGCGCTTTTTTAATTAACGGGTTCATTTGGCAAGACCCGGCGTTTGAATCGCAAATTCCGGCTCCCAGTGATCGAGTAAATAATTCATTTCTGCTTCATCAGGCGGCAGGTGCGCGTAAGCAATTTGCACCCACTGTTTAGTCAGCTGCTGAAAGTATTGCTGTCTCGTTGCATTTAGGTGTTTTTGACTTAGTCTTTGGATATCACCTTCAGTGTGGCTGTGTTTCAGCTCTAGCTGTTCTTGCGTAATCAGTAGGGTTAAAGCACTTCGATAGAGCAGGCTTAAAGCATCTCTAGATTTGCCCGCTTGCCAAAGTGAGCGGGCACTAGCGACCACATCATCAGGTAGCGACTCGCTTGTCACGTCCATGCCAAAGAGTATTTCTGGCTGCTCAATCTGTTTTTTATTTGTATTTGATTCGAGTAGAGGTAGCCAGTACTTTCTGAATACGTAGAGCGCAATAATTCCTGCGGCAACCATTATCCAAAGGCTAAATTCCAGTATTTTTGCTAAAACGCTAGAAAATGATTTCAACCACTCAGGCGTTTCTCTGTCTTCAGGAATTTCTTCATCTTTATTGATGTAACGCCAGCCCATCACTTTTTCTTCTTGATTTAAGCCCTCGGTTTTCATCACTTCCGTTATGACACGTTTGGACTCTTCAGCGCTTAGGCGTTGCTCAGCAACGAATTCGTCTGGAATGGCGATACTTTCAATGCTAGTTTCTGTTGATAACGCTTGATGTGACTCTGCAAAAACAGGGCGATCAGCTAAGCCTAATGACAAGCAAAGCGCTAGCAATAGGGCAGGGATGGCGTTTGACTTGTTGTCTGACGCTTCCATTCGCTGTGACATTTTCCGAAAGTCTAATTCGATATCCCAAGCTTCAAGCTGGGTTC
>CALKXC010000293.1 GCA_938004025.1 uncultured Leucothrix sp.
GATTCCCCTGCTGTCATTAAGCCTTCAGGTCGACCAGAATTTGGTGACTATCAGGCTAATGGAGTAATGGGTGCAGCTAAGAAACTGAAGATGAATCCTCGTGAATTAGCAACACGCGTTGTAGAACATTTGGATTTAGAATCTATCGCGGACAACATTGAAATCGCTGGCCCCGGGTTCATCAATATCCACTTGAACGATTCATGGTTGTCCTTACAAGCTGAATCCACGCTTAATCATGCTAGTTTGGGCATCAATCCTACAAAACCGTCACAAACAGTGGTTATTGATTACTCAGCTCCAAACTTAGCAAAAGAGATGCATGTCGGACATTTACGCTCGACAATCATTGGCGACACAATGGCTCGTACGCTCCGATATCTTGGTCACACGGTTATCGCGCAGAATCACGTTGGGGATTGGGGTACGCAATTTGGCATGCTGCTAGCACACATGAAAAGTTTGCAAAGCGATAGTGAAGCACTATCAATGCAACTGGGTGACCTTGAGACATTTTACCGGGCTGCCAAAACTCGATTTGATAAAGAGGAAGGTTTTGCTGACGTCGCCCGTGACTACGTAGTTAGATTACAATCAGGTGATCAAGAGTGCTATGACTTGTGGCAGCAGTTTGTTGAGGTTTCTTTAAGTCACTGCGATGCAGTCTATGAACGCCTCGGTGTTCTGCTTACTCGCGACGACCTCATGCCAGAGAGTGCTTACAATGACGACCTAGCCAATGTGGTTGCTGATCTAGATGCAGCAGGCATGATTACTGAGAACGATGGTGCGAAGTGCGTTTTCATGGAAGAATTTAAAGGCCGCGATGACACCCTGCTCCCCGCTATCGTGCAAAAATCTGACGGCGGTTTTTTGTATGCCACTTCTGACATTGCTGCCGCAAGGTACCGCCACTCCCAACTGAAGGCAGATCGCGTTTTATATTTTGTGGACGCACGCCAAGGTACTCACCTAGCTCAAGTATTTGCTATTGCCAAGAAAGCAGGCTTCGTTCCTGAAACAATGTCTTTTGAGCATATGGCGTTTGGAACCATGATGGGCAAAGACGGCAAGCCGTTTGCAACTCGTACTGGCGGAACGGTCAAGCTAACAGACTTGCTAGATGAAGCAGAGCAACGCGCCTTTAACTTGGTCTCAGAGAAAAATCCAGATCTAGATGAAGCCTCGCGCCGTAAGATTTCAGGACTGGTAGGTATTGGCGCAGTAAAGTACGCCGACCTCAGTAAAAGCAGAACGTCTGATTATATTTTCAATTGGGATACAATGCTCAGCTTTGAAGGTAACACTTCTCCGTACTTGCAATATGCACATGCGCGCGTTCGAAGCTTGTTCGCAAAAGCTGGAGAAGTTGATACCTCAGCGAAAATTTCAATTGCAGAACCTGCCGAGCATCAACTAGCGTTGACTATTTTGAGGTTCAGCGAAGTATTAGAACTAGTCGAAAAAGACGGCACGCCAAACTCACTATGTAATTATTTGTTCGAGCTTGCTGGCAACTTCATGACATTTTATGAAGCATGCCCAATATTGAAGACGGAAGATAAAGCAATTCGTTCAAGCCGATTACAGCTGTCACAACTAACCGCTGACACGCTGAAAACTGGCTTAGGTCTATTAGGAATTGCTGCGCCTGATCGAATGTAATTAAAATCAGTATTTTCGCTATTATTTAATTGAATTAATTCGTTAGATCGTGTCAAACACTATCTAACAACCATGGGCTAACATTTATGACTACATGCAAATCTAGGCTAATTAAAAACAGCTTTTTGGCAACCACTCTTTCACTGTCACTGACGATTCCTATGCTTGCACAAGCCGTTGAGTTAGTCGAAATGGTGGGCGATTACCAAATCGTTAAAGTCGTTTCTTCAAAAGTTTGTTTTGCCGCCTATAACGGCAAGTCGGCCAAAGATAAGGACGTTACGTTCGCCACTTACAAAACTAAGTATGGCGATCGCTGGCAAGTTGCAGGGTATGTGGATTACGAGAAATTAAACACCAAGGGCGACTTATTAACCTTAAGCTTTGATGAGCAACGTATTTTTTCACGCGGCATTGAGTTTAGTAAGGGTAAATTTGCACTGCCGTTTACCGAAGATGCTGATCTTGAGAATTTTACTAAACTCGTAGAGTCTAAAAAAACGCTTGAGCTATCACTGAGAAATCTTGATGACACTATCGTGATCACTTTGCCAGAGTTAGGCAAAGCAAGGGAAGCGATGGACAAATGTTTAGAAGGAATTAAGTAAGTAAGAATCAAACAAAGCACTCAGCTTCTGGGTGCTTTTTGGCATTCTGGGCAGTAATAAATTCGCCGACTGTTACGCTCTTCTCTGATTATCGTGGTTTCACAATTACGACACGGCAATCCATCTCGATTAAATATCATGAATCGAATATTCTCGTAAGGAGACTTTGTCTTCTTCAGGCTTGCAGCTAAACGTGGCGTAACAGTGTAACCCCGCGTTTCATAACTACGTCGCCCCATCAACAAAGTGCTCCTCGCCAGCTTTCCTAGCTCAGCCTCGCTCAACTCTTTGGCTTTTCGATCATGATGAATACCCGCATCAAAGAGGATTTCGCTACGTAAGTAATTACCGATTCCCGCCACAAAGCCTTGATCAAGATAAACCGAACTTAGTCGACGCCCCGAGAACTCTTTGGACTTGAGAATTTTCTTTATCGTCTGCCATTCCAAAGTATCTGAAAGAATATCTGGACCAATCTTAGCTAGAAATGGATGCTGTTCGATATCTTCAGTCAACCAAACACTTATATCTGAGGCACTATATAACAACGCACTATGCGTATCAGTGTGGAGCGCTAGTCGTAATGTACGATTGGTCTTGGGAAACTTACCGCGTTTGCTAACTTTCCAAATACCGTAAAGTTGGTTATGCGAGTAAATCGTGTAGCCATGATTGAAATGGGTAAGCATAGCCTTACCACGCGTTTCAATATGGGTGACTGTTTGGCCTTGAAAGTCTTCAGCATAGCGCATCATTTTTGGCTGCCCAAAACTGACCGCTTCGATCACTTTGTTTTCAAGCACATCAGCAATTTTATCAGCGGCTAAACGGATTTCTGGCCCTTCAGGCATAAAACTATTCCTCATCGAACACGGGCTTGAACTGAAAAGCAATTCTAGGAAATGGCAGTCTTATTGCGACGACACCGTTCAGAACAGTATTTAACTTCATCCCAACACTTCTCCCATTTTTTCCGCCAAGCAAAAGGCTTTTCACAAACCAAACAAACTTTTTGGGGCAAATTAGTTTTCTTGTGCGCCATCGACTTAGCTCATGGATTCATGGATCAAATGACAAACCTAAAAAATCAAACAGCAAGCCTGAGTCCTTAGGTTCCAACACTGACATCACTTTTATGAGCTGAGATGCAGTGTATTCAACGGTTTGAAGATCTTCCGGCGAGACACCACGCTGGAACGGTGCGGATAGATTAGTATCCGTTGTTCCAGGCTGCAATCCTACGATGACGACTGAGCACTTCAATCGAGCACATTCAATCGCGAAGTTCTTTAACAACATATTTAAAGCCGCTTTACTCGAGCGATAAGAATACCAACCACCCAGTCGGTTATCGCTAATGCTGCCAACTCTTGCAGTTAAAACGCCAAGCGCAACCGGGTGCTTTGGATTTAACCGAGCTAGAAGGCACTTTATAAGCAGCGCTGGACCAAAGGTATTTATTTGATAGGACTTTTGTAACTGATCCGCTGATAAACTACGAAAGCTTTTTTCCGGTTGATGCACATCGTCATGCAACCAACCCGTTGCAATGAAGATTAAATCTATTTCAGATTTTTCAGGCAGCATTGAAACCGCTGCTTCAATGTTACTTTCATCGTTTAGGTCAACAGCAAGATCTTCCGTTGGAGCATCCAAATCTACTAATTTTCGGACATCCCTCGCCATTCGAATCAGTTTAGCATTGGGAAATTGCTCAGCAATCAGCTCACAGTAGGCTTGACCTATTCCACCCGTCGCGCCAACAACCAAAACCGTCTTGGGTGATTGGATAAAAGTTTTAGCAGCAGAACGGTCTAATATCGAATCACTCAATGAACATGCCTCAGATTTATGGCGTCAGAAACTCTGCACGAGTATTGGCGTTTTTGCGGAAGATTCCACCCAATGCCGTTGTGCTGGTGCGAGAGTTGGTATCCATCACTCCACGAGACTTCACACAGTAATGCACCGCATCAATA
>CALKXC010000294.1 GCA_938004025.1 uncultured Leucothrix sp.
TCACTAGATCACGGTTGTGCTCATCTAGAGCCCAGTCAACACCACCCGCTTTAAGATCCATCACCTTTACAGTAGGCTTCCAGTCGCCGCTTTTAGCATCTGCGAAAGAAGCATACGCTGCATCACCAACACGCTTAACCATAGAGGTTAACATGGTGCCTGGCTGTAGGTAGTTTTGGTTGCTATCAACACCAATCGCGTACTTGCCAGTGTCTTTAGCCGCTTGGTATACACCAGCACCTGAACCACCCGCTGCTGCGAATACTACGTCAGCGCCTTTATCAAACTGACTTTTTGCTAGCTCGCCACCCTTACTTGGGTTGTTGAACGCAGCACCGGTAGAACCGATCATGTTAGTCATGACTTCAGCGGCATCGTTCTGGTACTTAGCACCCTGCTCGTAACCACAAGCAAAACGACGAATTAGCGGGATATCCATTCCACCAATGAAACCAACCTTTGCGGTTTCAGACTTCATTGCTGCTAGAGCACCTACTAAGAAAGAACCTTCGTGCTCTGTAAATACAACAGACTGAACGTTAGGCTGGTTAACCACCATGTCGATGATAGTGAACTTAGTCTCTGGGAATTCTTTTGCTGCTGTCTCAACGGCATTTGCCATTGAGAAACCAACCGCAACGATCGGGCTAGACTTACGCTTAGCGAGCTTACTAAGGCCTTGACCAACCTGTGCTTCGTTAGTTGGCTCAACTTCACGAACCGCGATACCAGTATCTTTAGTAAAACGCTTGATACCGTTGAATACTGCTTCGTTAAAAGACTTGTCATTCTTACCAGCTTTGTCATAAACAACCGCAGGAGAAATGTCAGCTGCCATTGCATTAGTGCATAGTAAACCAGCAATCGCTAGTGTAGGGATAATACGATTCATAACCACCTCTTGAGTTCGTGTAAGTCAATAATCTTAAAAATTAGAACCTTCTATTATTGATGGCCTTAGAAATAGCATAAGCAGGGATTATGCGCAATGATTTAGGCCAACAAGGTCCTAGGTAACGGGCTTTATTTTACGGGAGAAATTGATTTCTGGAAGTAGCTGAGAAACCAGCATGCCGACCATGATTAAAGCACAACCGATCATGCCACGCGTTGTCAGTATTTCGCCTAAAATCAACCACCCTGCTAAAACAGCAAACATCGCTTCACCACTAAGAATAATGGCAGCGTGAGATGGCTTGGCATCCTGCTGAGCAATGACTTGCAGCGTATAAGCAATTCCCGTCGACATAATTGCGGCAAATAGAATCGAGTCCATTGCCAACATCACATTAGCCCAGACAATCGTTTCATAAACTAATGCCACCAGCATGCTTAGTACGCCACAAACAAAAAACTGAATGATCGATAATTTAATCGCATCGTGTTTTGGCGCTAACCAACCAATCACCAACACATGACCCGCCCAGAAAAAGGCACCGATCAGCATAAGGAAGTCGCCGTACTCAAGCGTAAAGTCTGAAGTAATACTTAAAAGATACAGCCCAACTAGTGCAAAAAGGGCCCCCAGCCAGATACCAAAGCCTGCTTTTTGTTTCAGTGCGATTCCCATAATGGGGACTAGCACGATATATAGGCTAGTGATAAACCCAGCCTTACCCGCAGTCGTGTAAACCAATCCCACCTGCTGTAAAGACGCACCAATAAACAAAACGGTACCCGCAATAACGCTACCCATGATCAGGCTGATGCCTTTTTCTTCTGAGCTATTATCACTCTTAACGGCCTCGTTGGCAGACGCTTTACCTTTTAAGCGATAGTTTAACCAAATCGCCAATGGCACCAAGACGGCACTACCGATCAAAAAACGAATACCTGAAAAGGTAAAAGGGCCGATGTAATCCATTCCTACACGCTGAGCAACGAAAGCTGATCCCCAGATAGCCGCGGTGATCAGTAATAAAATATTTGCTTTCATCATATTTGTAGGACGCCCCAGTTAAGCCCAGTGCATCATAGACTGCTTAATCTTCCCATTCCACATTAAAATGTGTCACCACATCGCTGATTTGCTCAGGCGTTAACAGGTTTACATCGTAGCCCCTGACGAGCATCGAGAGCTTCGCGGTTTCTTCAAGTTCTTCAATCGCGTAAACCGCCGCTTCAACATCTTTAGCCGCCACCACTGGTCCATGTGCAGCCAGCATAACCGCAGATCGTTTACCTGCTAAACCACGTACCGCATCGCCCATTGCTGGATCGCCCGGTCGATAATAAGGCAGCAATTTCACCTTCCCCAATCGCATGATCGAGTAAGCCGTTAGCGGCGGGAGGAAATTATCAGGATCAACGTCTTTTAGCAGCGATCGCGCCACCGAGTGACAAGACTGCAAATGCACAACCGCACCAGCTGACGAACGCGTATCGTAAAAGGCCTGATGCAAATTCATTTCTTTTGTGGGTTTGTGACCACCAATTTGCACGCCATTAGCATCAAATCGACTCAAATTAGCAGGGTCTAATGCACCAAAAGTTGAACCGGTTGGTGACACCAATAAACCACCATCTTCAGTTCGCGCTGAAATGTTGCCCGAGCTTCCGCCCGTTAACCCTCGGTCAAACATCGACTTTGCCATTCGGCAGATTTGCTCACGCAGCTGATTCTCAGTCATTTGTCACCCCGCACCCTGCGCTAAGATGCCCGCGGCTTTTACGAAGAAATCAGGCGCACCGAAGTTACCCGACTTCAGGGCTATTACCAGATTTTCACCGGCACGCATCGCAGGAACACCCGGATCAATCTCAGGGCCCATTGCCATCGTGTTTAGACTCAAGCCTTCAACAACAGCACCTGATGTTTCTCCGCCGGCAACAATCAGTCGACTAATGCCGCCTGCAACTAATTGACGGGATACTTCTGCGAATAGATTTTCAATGGCTGCTGCTGAGACTTCCATTCCATATTCAGCCTGCACCGCTTTAACATTCTCAGGATCAGCCGAGCTGTAAGCAAGCGGAATGCCCTCTTGATTTAGTAACCATTCACTAACCGTTTCAGCAGTGACTGCACCGCTAATCACATCAGCCGCCTTGATTTCTAACATCGGATTATTATTAGCGTGCTCAGCTAATTGCGCACGCGTAGCGACTGAGCAAGAACCTGATAAAATGGCACACTGACCACTTTCACCACTCCAGCTCGTTGAGCTTTCGCCGATTAAACCACGCTTACGGAAGTTTTCAGGCAAGCCTAAGGCAACACCAGAGCCACCGGTGATTAAGGGTAAGTCAGCCGCCGCTTCGCCAATAATCATCAAGTCTTCATCGCGAATGGCATCAACAATAATCAGGCGTTTATTAGCATCAGCTTCGGCTTTTAACGCTGCTTTAGTTGACTCAACACCCGCAAAAATAGTCAATGCAGGAATGTGCCCAACTTCAGATTGAGTTTGTGGTGCTAAACAGCGTCTAAGGTCAGAATCCGTCATTGGCGTTAGCGGGTGATTTTGCATACCGCTCTCATTTAACAAACCATCATTCACAAACAAATGACCTTGGTAAATGGTGCGACCGGTACCTGGAAATGCAGGGCATACAATGACGCAATCCGTGCCTAAAGCATCGGCCAACGCATCAGCGACTGGGCCGATATTGCCTTCCGCTGTTGAGTCAAACGTCGAGCAATATTTAAAGAAAAACTGCTGACAGCCCTGCGCTTTCAACCACTCCAGCGCCTCTAAAGATTGCTTAATCGCTTCTTTAACAGGTACCGAGCGCGTCTTAAGAGCAATGACGCCCGCTTCTACATCAGACGCTGCTTCGGCATCAGGAACGCCAGTGTATTGAACGGTATACATGCCTTGCTTAGCAAGCGTGTTGGCGAGGTCTGAAGAACCAGTGAAATCATCACCAATACAACCTAATAACATTTATGCGTCTCCTGAAACTGTTGAAATATAATCGA
>CALKXC010000295.1 GCA_938004025.1 uncultured Leucothrix sp.
TCACGCCTTGTGACTCTAGACGCTGAAGAGCATACCCCATGACCTCCTCAGCCGAACCATACATAGGCGAGGAGTCAACCATGCCACCACCTAGGTCAAAGAAAGTCTTTAAGACTTCAGCTCGTGCGTTGCGTGCTTCAATATTGCCGCCAACATTGAAAGTAATCCACGTCCCCATGCCAATCACTGGAAGCAGCTCACCACTGCTAGGGATTGCTTTAGTGATAAGGGTTTTATCAGTTGCTGCAAAAGCGCTGTTGGGGAGTAACGCGAGCAAGGCAGGCGTCGATAAGGCCTGCAAGAACTCACGACGCCCTGGCATGGTGAGCTGCATATCTTTTTCTGTCGGGAGATTTGTATTTTTAAAGCGCATGTTTATTCCCTTTACTTATGATATTGTCGAAACGGCCTCTTGGTATGGTTGAATCATCACATACCCAAACAAGAATTAACAAAAAACATAAGATTTAGGTGCTTAACCCACTACCCAATCGACTTGACCAACTTTTGAATACTCGCGTCAAATTGATCGTCATGAATGCGAATTGCGTTGCGCCTACTGAGCGCTTTTAAAGCATCTGGAAGCTCTGCTTCATTCGGCATCTGTGCTTGTTTCAATAGTACCGGTATGACTCGTACATCACGATTTAATGCTGTAGCAACTTCTATTCGCACGAAATCATCTGGGTCATCTAGCCTTCTGCCTTCATCATTACTGGCATTTAACCAGCCTTCACCAATCATTATTAACACCGTCGTGGAGTTACTTAGCACTTTTTCTAGATGCTCAGAAAAGTCGACGCCATGCGGAATATCATCCAAGTCCATAAAGACTTTATCATCACCTAATGCTTCTTTTAACTTTTGGTAAATAGCAAGAGTGTAGCCACTGCTGTCATCGCGCCGATAGCTAAGAAAAACGGCTTCGTTACCTGATACATTATTAGGCCTTCTTCCTTTGAAATAGCGTATAGCATAGAAAGCTAACAGAGCAAGCAAAGCAGCTAATACAAGCCATTTCCAATAACTAAGCAGGTTCTTTATTTCTTGCTCAGGACTTATCTCTACCTCAAACTCGTCGTCAACCATTGTGACGCCACCCTGCCGGTCCTTTCCATTGGCGACGAAGAAAGAGTTCACTTCTAGGGTCAACGTTTGCATACCAGATTTCAAAGGAGTCACGAGGAACTTCCAGCGCGCAGGTTTTTTGCCATCAATCGCCTGCTTCTCAAGACCTATTCGTGAAATAACAAACGCTTCAGCACTTCCATGCAGCTTCACAGACATATCGACGGGTCCTGTAAAAGCATCAAAACTTTCTGTGACAACATTGCTTTGGTTCCCCATGACATCCACGGTTAATTCACCATTCGCAATATTAACCTCGATAATCTCATCTTTGCTTCTTATCATTTTTTCAGGTCGGTTATAAAGAATGTTACCCATTGTTTTATCAATCAAAACCTCTTGCATACTTTTTGGCTTTTGCGCCATCATTGCTGGTGGTGGAAAAGCTCCCATCGTTTCCTGCCAAACTCTATCAATGACTTCACGTGCCTTTGCGGCTTTTTTTCTTGCCACTTCTGCTTGAATTGAGGCAGCTTTAGCTCTGGCTTTTGCAGCCTCTACTACTGCTTTTGCTTCCCTCTCACTCTTCGCTGTCCGTGCAGCCGTCATGGATCTCTTTGCTTCGAGTGCTTCTATCTTAGATGCTTCGGCCAAAGCGACTTGGGCGGCTCTTTCTGCTTTTATCGCACCTTCTTTTGCAGTATTAAACGATTCTTCTGCCTGGTTTCTTGCCAAATTTGCTTTTCTTTGTTCCTCTATTCTTGCTTCATCTCGTTCTTTTTTTAACTTTGCTTCTGCTGCCGCTTTCGCTCTAGACTCAGTGGTTCCTTTCGCTTCCAAATCTCTTAAATTAATAGTCGTGCGAGGTGCTTCTAAGTTTGCAGAATTTAGATCGGTTTGATTTGATGAGTAGCTAGACAAGAAAGTTTTTGCGATGAAACCTAACACCACAATCGCTAAAAAAATCCAAAAGAACTTATATCTTGAAGGTTGTTTTTCTACAGCAGGCGCTTGCTTATGCTTGTCCACTCTATTTCCCTCCTTGGAATTCAGGATGCCTTAATTAAATATAGTCTAGTTTGAAATAAACGCTGCTTAGAAAAGAATAAAATCTACTTTTTATTATTAAAGCTGTCGATATAGGTTTGCGCAACCTCACCAGCCAGCTCCGCCGCACTAGAAACCACACCCGACGCCTTCCCTGCGTTATAGCGCGCTAAGAAGTGCAGACTCTCTGGCTGCCATGCATAATCAAGCTTAACTAGTTCGCCTGTTGCCAACTCATTAGCCACCATTGCAGCGGGTAATATCGCGATCCCCAAGCCGTCTATTGCCATATGAATACTGGCGCTTAAGTTACTGGAAGGGACAATTCGCGGCGAAATGTCCCGTTGCCCTACGAGATGTTTTTCAACCATTTGAAAAAGCTGCGTGTGCCGCGCATGGGTCAGTATTGGGTGTTCACACAAGTCTGCAACCTTCAACATGCCGAGCTCATGTAAACCTAAAGCGGGAGCAGCCACCCAAACAACTGGGTAAGTTCCTAAGTCAATACTACCTGTGGTTTGGTGAATAAAGGGCTCATTCTGAAAAGCTAAATCAATCGAGCGGTCAAACAGTTCTTTTTCGATATTAACCGATATATCAACGGTTAGCTCAACGTCAATATTGGGGAATTTCTCTTTTAATTCTTTAAGGAAATGACGCAACCAAGTGTGGACAATCATCTCGGTGACACCGAGTTTCAAGACGCCTTCAAATAGGCTTTTTTGGTCGGCTGCTTCAATTAAGTCTTCAGTGGTTCTTAAAACTTTCCTAGCATAGGCCAGTAGATTTTCGCCTTTGGATGTTAGGCGAACTGAGCCTGCATCTCGCTCCATTAAGGTGACTTTTAAGATCGACTCCAGCGCGGCAATACGCGCTGAGATATTTGGCTGTGTGGTGTTTAAACGGGTAGCCGCTTTACGAAAGCTGCCAAGATCGGACACCCAAACAAAAGCCTCTAACTGTTTAAGGTTGAGGTTCAAACCTCAACGTTCCTCAGTTAGTTCTTCTTCATCCTCATCGTCGCGCTGGCTTTCAATGTAGACGGTGAACATTCTGAACTGAACGATGCTGGCGAAAATGAATGCAAATGTTGTGGCTAGGTTAACTAGAGTAGTCGATAAGAAACTCGGCCCGCCGGTCTCACCTTCCGCCGGAGCTTGACCCGTCACCATCATAAGAAAGGCGACGCCTAGCAAGATAAATGGAATCAGGATTTGAAAAAAGGGTAAAAGGTGATCTTTGGAATCTCTAAAGCTTGAGGCGATTGCATCTGGAGCGGTCTTGTTTTGAAATACAACGTAAAGCGGCGCAAGAAACAGACGTAGCAACAGCCAAATTCCAGGGATAATCATAAAGACAAACCCTAGCCCAATCGCGAGGCCCGTCAACATCGATACAATAAAAATAGTCATCCAAAACGGCATGGCCTGTTTCAACATTTCTTGGTGCGGTGGGTAATCGCCTCTAGAAATGTTCGCAATGTACAGCAATAAACCACCCGTAAATAGCGGGCCAATGATAATTTGAATGATGTTCAAAATACCCAGAACGCCACTTTGCGGATTTATCACACCGATAACACCCGTTATCATGCCAAGTGCGAACACAGGAAGCATAAACGCGCACATTTCTTTGGCGTTATTTTTAAAAAAATACCATGACTGGATGAGAACTGGGTTCATTTACAACATTCCTGAGCTTACAAACTTAAAGGGTAAAGCGTTGACTTATTCAAA
>CALKXC010000296.1 GCA_938004025.1 uncultured Leucothrix sp.
CAGATGTAGGAACTTTAACACCTACTGACTATGAGGCTCTTGATGCTTTAGGCCTTGCGATTAACGACTCTAACGGTATACCAAGCCCTTCAGGTAAGTTACGAATCATCTCAATGGACAATCCTCGCTTTCCATTCAACACTTCTGATACTCGTGCACGTGTACCAATGTATTCTTCAAGGTCCACACGTGTAAGCTCATTTTGATCCATGTGAAATTCAATCGCCGCCACTGGGTCTGGTGGATAGATTGGGTGATTAACTTGCTCGTAGGCATCAACTAAAGTTATTAGGATATCTAATCTATCTCCCTCGTCTGTGCCCTCTTTCGCTTCCCATAATTCTTCTATCGTACTTAACGCAAGATCATAGTCTTGTTCAGTTTTGATGGGTTGTATATCCATTCAGCAAGTATATAAACAGCATGCCATGCTGCCAAAGGATCTCGGCCTTGGCGATGATGCAATGCAAAAGATTAATCCTGGCTTAGTCCACTGCGCGCTGAAGGGTTTTCTCAGCGGCCGTTATGAGCAGCGCACCGGCAAAGGCACCTTCGTGCGTTCGAGTTTGTTCGAGAATAACCTGTTCCTCGTCGCGCAACACATGGTGCAATACCGCCAAACCGGAGTTCCCGCAGTGCCGATGCCTGAGCGTGTATCTGCTTGGGCAGTCTACGATGTTTTCGATACGGCAGACGGCGAACAGATATTTGTGGGCGTGGTCAGCGACAAGCAGTGGATTCAATTCTGCAATGCCTTCGGCCTGGACGATCTGCTTCAAGACGAAGAACTTCAGACCAACGTGCAGTGGGTGGCCCGCCGAGATGCGTTCATGCCGAGCCTACGCGAACTGTTTGCAGGGCAAGACCTGTCGCAAGTCACCACGATCTGCGAACGCGTCGGCCTGCCCTTCGCGCCGATCCTACGACCGGACCAGCTGTTCGACGACCCTCACGTAAACCACAAGGGTGCGACGGTCGAAGTCACCCTGAGCAACGGCGTGCGAACGCAAGTTCCAACACTCCCATTTGAATACGGCGGCACCCGCCTCGGCCTCTATCGCGACCTGCCGCAAATCGGTGAGCACAACGATGCTGTCGCTCGAGAGTTGGGGTACTCAGACGAGGCGCTGGAACGTTTGCGGCCTTCGCTTGGTGGTGCTGTGACTGCAGAGACTGAGGGAGTGCGCTGAATGCGACAGTGGGAGGTCGATGAGGGTGTGATGGGCTGCTCTCGCTATTAGCTTGTATTAGGAATAGTGGTTTTCTGCTTATGTGCTGCGCAAACTGATTGCCTGTTAGTATAGCGCTAAGCTCACGTGAACTTGACAACGACTGAGCGGAACGGCAGCTCAGGAAAGGAGCGGTCATGTTTCGCTTGCAGCTGGTTAAGTTTGATTCTGGAAGCACTTGCCACTGACATCTCCAAACTCTCCTTTATGCACTAGCCTAATCGTCGGCATTTAACAAAAATGTGTAAACGCCGAGCTTTTGACCGGCCGGTATGTCCTCATTGCTGCCGCTGCACTATGTCTCCAGACCTCCCACCTTTAAGATACTTGTTTACTAAATATTCGGAGTAATATTTGCATACGTTAAGTGTCTTGAACAACGCGCTTAACCGCGTCTTGTAATCCTTCTTCATTCACCTTTCCCATATCGACGTTTAAGCAATTAAATTGTGGCCCAGTCTCTGGTAGCCAGTCTTCAAACTGGATTACTTTCATTAACATGCCTTGAGGTGGGAGCAAAAAATCAAGCAGCCGGTTCGTCAAATCTTCATGGTGACTGGTGACAATTATTTGCCTTTTCCAACTATCGCTAGCATCGGCGTACGCCAGCTTGCGAAGTAGTACAGCAGCAGGAATAAGCTGATTCATATCAAGGGAGGTAGTAAAGTCATCAAACCCCATAACTCTATGGCCTAACTGTTCGGCCATAGCCAAGTTTAAGTTAATTGTCCAACAGATTGCTAGCTGAGACTTCTGACCTGTTGATAAGTCCTCGAACTTTACATCTGAACTTGTTTTAAAACCCCATTTTGGCGTATTGGAAGTGCCATGGTTTTCAAGCCTGATAGGTAGAAAATCATTCGGAAAGTGGAAACCTGCAAGAAGGCTATTCATGTTTCTTAACAATTGTTCAAGCTCAGCCTGTGGTATCACCTCAATAACGGACAGCAACTGACTTCTTGCCCCCGATTCCTGTTTACTTATAGCCAGAGCATCGGTGATCATTTTCTCTGCTTGCTCTAAGCTATCCAAATCAGTTGCATTATCCTCATCTTCTGCCTTCTGAATCTCTAAAGATGACCAGTCAGTGAAAACTCTGCCAAGCTGATGGAAAATATCGGTTTCATCAACGGCAGAAGCCTCCTCTGCAACTGGATTTTTTATCGTTTTAAGATAATCATTTACATAGTCAGTTAAATCTTTAACCGTAGAGTTAGGGCCATTTACGAGATGTGAAAGCTGATTTGAATAAGCATTTATATCTCTCAAAACGCCCTGAAACCGCTTTATTTGATTGAGCCTGGTGGTCACAGTTTGCCCTTCTTCGGTAACCTTCTCTATCTTCCGTCTGAGCTCTACAGCACGTGAATTCGCCAATGTCGACAAGCGTTCTACTTGAACCTGTATACCGTCTTTCAATTCAGTAACATTCGAGATTTCAGGATGGTTGTCCCAAGCCTCTAACCAATCACTAACGTTTTCAGTAAAGCCATCAATCCAAGTTAAGAGCGAGCGTCCGTCACCTTGCAGCTGTTCTAGAAGTTTATTGAGCCTGTGGTACTCTGAGGTTAACTTGACCCTCTGCTTCTCTAGCTCCTCTGTTGTCTCAACGTATATATCTGTACCTGAGCCGATATACAAGGTATTCTCTAAGTCATAGGGAACCAGAGCAGTATGTGTTGACCACTTTTTTATGGGCCAGTCTGCTGGCAAAGATTGAATAGTAGATAGGAATTCTTTGGTAAAGGCAGGTGGTTGATTTCCTTTCTCAGAAAAGCCGACCTGGCGGCCTCGATACTCCAACAAACTATGCCCGATATGGCTCAGCTGGTCAGATAGTTGCGAACCTATCGGTTCAACCAAGTTGCTGAAGCTTCCAATCGAGCTAGAAAGGTTACGGATTTGAGAATCCCATTTATTCTGTAGGTTGCCATTCTTTAAAGTCAATTTACTATCGACTAACTCCTGACGGAGCGGCAAATCATGAGGGAGCTTGGCGACAAGCTCATTAATTCTTTTGGCGAGCGCTTTTCTTTCCTCCTCATAGTTTTTTCTATACTTCAGCGTATGTAGCTGACGCTGCCAATCATCTAGCTTTGCTTTTAATGCCTTCAAGCTTCGCTTGATCTCTTCGCCCGGTTTGTTTTCAGGCTCTAAGAGTTGAATTATTTCGTTACAGGCAAGCTCAACAATATTATCTTGATAAAAAAATGAGGCTATCGTACTTAGTTTCTTATGATCAGGTTTAGTCTTGCCCTGAAGCTCAAACTTCTCGCCATTAATAGATACCGAGCCATTGCTCTGACCAGTGGTTATAAAACCACCGGCACCTACACTAGGCTGATTAAGTACCCAGTCCATTGCTTCTAACAAAGAAGTTTTACCAACTCCGTTTTTACCGGTCACCAAAATTAAGTCGGCAGGCTGTCCAGCTATCGTAAAATCAAGCTTTTCGGCGACACCTTTTACTGGAATCCGGTAGCCTTTGAAGTTTTCCAGTTCTATAGACTGAATAGTATTAATTTCGTTACCCAAGTGTAGTTACTTCCAGAACTGGCTTACCTAATAGGTCATTGATATCCATAACCAACTCATTTTGCCAGCTTTCAGCAACGCTATTGTTTTCACCAGCATCCACAGAGGCCTTTAAAATATCTGCAAATCGTGTGAATAGCTGCGGCTCAACGCCCCTCGGAGCCTTAGCCCTTGCAACTGCTTCAGAAAGCGTAGAAGAAAAGTCTTCAGCTGTTATTCTCCTAGGCGTATATTCACTTGACGACAGTGCCCCCAACCAACGGTTCTTTGCTTCTTCAACTGATTTCCCATCAAATGACCTCACAGCCTGAAGTACAAAACGCCCCCGGTGCCAATCTTGATCCCCCATAAGCTGTAACAAAGGAGCAGAGTTCTCTTTCATATCAATCAGTGCAACTAAAGGAGCAAACTTTTGGTAGTCATGCATCAGGTCTGCAAGACGATCCATAAGGCGTGCAACATATTTCTTTGCCTCACCCATTTCCGAATCATCTGGCTTCGAATTAGCTTTCCAAATCACCAGGTTACAAGCCGAGTGGCAATGGACAGACACTGGATAAATATCACTCCTTTGTAGCTCACAATCTGCAAAGCTAATGTTTAATAATGATTCCATTCTTAAGCTTCTCGTAAGTAGGTTCGCCGCTTGATACTCGGCTGGTTGGCATAAAAGTAATTTGTGGGAGAGTTAACAGCATCCAGGATCGTACCTGCGACTGTGTCTTTGTTCCCGTCATACTTCTCTTGATGAAAAATATGTTTCCACCCCAAAGTTACTATTGTTTTTGGGGTAATAGATTCTGCTGCACTATCTCTATTGATAACCCTTCGCAGACTTGGCCAGACATGCCCACCAGCCTGACCTAAAGCGAGAGCCAAATGGTTATTACCACTCGGAACACTCAGATTATCGCCGGAGGGGACAAAGGAGGGATCTGCATTTAGATAAAGGAGCTTATTGCCAGTGACACCTTCCGTAGAAGGTTTGAATGACAACACGATGCCAGCTTTCAGTTCTTTTCCCAAACTTGGAGAAAGGAGGCCCTCAAATAAAAACAGCACGGTTGAAAGCTCGGATATTAGAGCCTTATTTTTATTTATAGGATCATATTCTTTCGCCGGTCTACCATTGAGCTTAGATAGATTAGCGGCTAGTGCAGAATATGGCCCCTGTTTTTCCTGGGCAGAGCAGAAGACATCAGAAACGGAATCCAGCCAGGAAGGAGGCTCCGTGCAATAACCGGAATCTCCTTTGAAGGCGCCTTCGAGAGTCGATATAACCTGATGAATAATTACTTCCGAATGGGGTAAGACAGAAGTGAAACTGGCATTCATTGACTGAACACTGTTTTTCAACGCCTCAATGATCAAGGTTCTTGCTACTCGTTCGTAAATCCTCTCCCACAGTTCATCTGCCGTTAATTTCTTCTCCTTATTGGGGTTTCGAATGATTAACTTATCCCCGTCCTGCGGAATACTATGGTGGTGCACGGAGTAGGTATTGACGATTTGCTGCTGGTGAAAAGTTGGGTAAGCATCATAAACTGCAACTATTGGCGCGGAATGCGTTTCCAACACGTCTTGGTCATTGTTTTCAAGCTCATCTGTATACTCATCCAAAACAGTCTGTAGTGTGTGATGCACTTGAGGCTCGTCGCTACCAAAGCCCACAAAAATCAGGGATTTACTTCTAAGTCGATCTCTAAAAACATCGGCAGCCCATTGCCTGTTACGCCATTTCTGGAGCTGTCGCTCAGTTAGAAGTATCGACTCGTACCTCTTTTCAAAGCAAGTATCGCTAAGACGCTTAGCGCAACCATTAATTTTGAAGACCTTTAGACGATTTATCTCGGCTCCTTTTTTACGATAATCATCAAGACAGGAAATCACATCTGCGGTATTTCCAACACTCAATTTATCGTAAGCTTTCTCAAAATTGCAGTCGTAGTTAGTGGTTATTACTTCGTTGACTAGCCCCTCTCGCGACAACTTGGCTATGTATTTATGAGCAGGAGTGGGTATCAGATCTTGATACTCACGGATTCTCAGGAGCTCTACTAAGTTCTTATGAGCATCAACAAGCCTATCAAACTCCCACAGATACAGCTCAGACAAGCATGCTAACTGATTTGCACTCGCTGCCTTGGTAATATCGCAGAAAAAACAAACGCTTTTACAAATTTCACCAGTAGCTTTATGACCAAGTACTTCAAGCTCATGCGAGCACCAGCAAGCGCAAATAGTTCCGTGATCCTCTGCTGTATATCGAGCCAATCGAAGCTTAAAGAGCTCTTCTTTAAGCGCCTGCACCATCCAATTTACATTATGAATTGACTCGCCGTTTGGAGAGACACTTGTCAAGGAGATACCTGCACCGGCAACAGGCACACAGCGTCGTTTCAATATTCTATCGACGGTGTAGTCAAATGCATTTTTTGCGATCATCTCTTAAAGGGCTTCAGTTTTTGGTCAGAGTATAAATTCTAGTCGTCAACTTAAAGCATTATGCAGAATTTTATAATTACATACTTGTTCTTCAATTTCATTCCGAAGGCAGAGAGGGCAAAGTGGCATTCACGATATCGAACTTCCATATTTGACAACGTACTTACAAAGCAAATTTCCTGAGAAAGAAAACATGCTTACACCAAATTTATAGAGCTATCTATATCCTAAGTTATAGATGTAGTTATTAGTAACTAAGGTAGGATGTGGTTCATAAGTAAGCGATTCACCCAATACAGGTATTAATCGGCAGCAGGTTCTGGTAATGCCGGGGGGGGGCTAAGGTGTTGGGTAAGCTGCGTAGCGGCGTGCAATCTCATCGGGCTTGATCACCCGGGCATCAGCGCATCAATGTCCTCAGCGCCCTGCACGTTGGGTAATTCTGTTAGAAGAAAGAAGTGGACCCCGTTTCCTGGACAGCCGTTTTAGCGCTTGCCTAAATCAAGCAGCCTTCTTGGCTACTGTTTCGTTGTATAGCATATCAGGTGTCATACCGTTAATGCCCTGATGCCGCCGCTTGGTGTTGTAACGCGTAAAGTATTTACCTGGTGCCTGCTTTGCATCAAGAACCGTATCGTAGGCGCTCAGATAGACCTCTTCGTACTTTACACTTCGCCAAAGGCGCTCAACAAAAACGTTATCAACCCACTGGCCTTTCCCATCCATACTAATAGCAATCTCATTGGCCTTAAGAACACCCGTAAATTCCTCACTGGTAAACTGGCTTCCTTGGTCTGTGTTGAATATCTCAGGGCCGCCAAAGTTCTCTATAGCTTCTTCCAAAGCATCGATACAAAAGCTGGTATCCATGGTTGTTGACACTCGCCAGGAAAGCACTTCTTAGATCAATGCGCATTTTTTCAAGTCCATTTCTTCCAATTTTCATCCGTCCTATTACTCGTTATGAATATACTGAATTTCTGTTGCTTATCAGCAAAATGACCGATGACGTGCATCCCCACTCAATGTTACAAACGCTCAACCGATTACTTTTTCTTTTTAATTCTAAATCTTGTAAAGAATCTGCAAATCAACCCTAGCATCGTATACAAAGCAGCCAGAATTACACAGCAACCCCCGAATAAACGCGTCACATACTATCCACCTAAACTAGGCAGAAACCGCGCATACCCCATAATTCAAAACTACAAAACCCTCTAAACAGATTCACCCATCTCAACATTCTCCACCACCTTCGTCACGGTCCCTTCATAAACATCAATAACATGAAGAATTGAATCCGCATGCTGATAAATATCATCT
>CALKXC010000297.1 GCA_938004025.1 uncultured Leucothrix sp.
GACCAATTAGCATCTAAAGGCTCCAAACCAATACTAATACTTCTCGCATCACCCGATCGGCTCATTACGCTACGAACTTTTTGATATGCCTCTCCACCATTTGGATAAATACCAAACAACATAAACTCCTCATAAAGAAAGTTTACTCGCAGCGCCATCTCATTAACTTGCCTCATTTCATACAACCAAAGGCTGATGTCTTCAACATTAGGCGGTCGGGCAACTAAAGCAGGATCGGCTTGGGCATATTTAACCTCATCAATGACACGCTGACGACGCAAAATGATCATGGCGAGTAAGGAACGTGATTCCTCATCTACCACCTGCTGCAAAGCCAATAACCGGTTGATCGGAGGAACGCTGATCACACCATCAGGTAACGTGAACACCTGAAAGGCTACTTTATAACCTTGCTCTAACTCCATCGTCAGTTCAATTTTTTGAGGCGTCGAAACGCTGCTCAAAATATTAATAAACGAGAGTACCCCCATCACACACAGGAAAATACTTAAGAACGGAAACAGGCTTATTTCCAGCTTTTCCTGCAGTAAGTAGCGGGCGTAACGAGACGCTCTACTGGCCATGCTTCTTGTAGTCGCTGAGACGAGATTCAAAGATCATTTCATAAAGATCTTCCATCGTTTCCTGCAATGCGCCAACCTGCGTACTCAGCATTTTTATTTCGTTGGCGACTGATTGTACGGGTGCCATATTGGTACCATCCGCAGCAACAAGGTTAGCATCAGCAGCTGTGACACCACCTGCAACGAACTCTAGTCGTGGCTTAATTTCATGAAACCACTGTTGGTCAAGCTGAATAAGGTAAGCTTCTTCGCGCTTTTCCAAGGCAATCAATGTCATCATCAACGGCACACTTAACAGCAAAGCGAGCAGTGTTGTATCGAAAGCCGTTGCGAGTGAGTTGGTCACTAAAGGTAGGTTGTCTTTCAACATCGATGAAACGTCTGTTACTGAGTTAGTCGCCGTCATCGCATCTGAGAAATGCGCAATACCATTACTAATTCCCCAGACTGTTCCAATGAAACCAAGAATTGGGATAGCCCAAACCATAAACCGAGGCAGGGCAAACGAGCCGCGCATGTATTCGCGCTCCGTAATCCCAAATGCCTCATCCACCTCAGCAGAGGGGTTGGATTGAGAAAGAAATAAACGTAACCGAGTCAGTAGTAAGTTGTCATGCGTTACTTTACTGCCTGATAGTTTTTGCTGAAGGCTTGCTAAGATACCGTTGCTCTCAGTGGTAGCAATCGTTTCACTTAGCACACCAGGCAAAGCACGTTTTGCCACGACTTCCGTTTGTTGCTGCTCGCTGATTAAGCGACCTCGCTTCATCCAAAGATGCATTAAGCTTGCAACAAAGAACCACAAAATCAACGGTGAAATCCAGTTCCCAAATAGAATATTCATCAAACGATGCATCGTCTGAACATCTAAAAATAGGTGAACTAAGAGTGCAGGAATCAAAACTAGAATAGCACCCAAAATTAGAGGCTGTAAAAAAGCCTGCTCTACCGGATATTGTCTTGCAATGGCTACCGCAGTCGGTTGGCCTCTGTTTACAGTTTCTTCAGTCACGTTGTTATTTCTCTAAACATTATTGTTCTCATTAATTCCGATAGGCCAACTGCTGATCAGTCTTTCCCCAAAACACCCACTCAATGAAATTATCATGAATTAAGCGCGCTCGACTACGAGCCTTTGGGTCATTGTGCAATATTGATACAACATAAGTCCGGCCATCTGCCGCATTTACATAACCTGCAATTCCACGAACATCTCTAAGCGTGCCTGTTTTGAAGAAACCGCGGCCTCTAACAGCAGAAGAACGTAATCGGCTCTTCATCGTGCCATCCACTCCAGCAACAGCCATTGAGCGCATCAGTGCTTCACGATGCGGTCCTCTAAAAGCTCTTGTAAGCAAGTGTGAAATATTCTCTGTGCTTATTCGAGCATATCGACTTAAACCAGAACCATTTTCAATACGCAGCTCAGGAAAGTCCAAACCTTGACTACGCAAGTAGTCATCAATAGCCTCAGCGCCTTTTCTTGGAGTACCCGGTGCGCCAAAACGCTTAGCACCAATCGAACGCATCAACTGCCTAGCCATTACATTATTACTATCTTTCACAACCGTTGGTAATAATTGAGCCAACGACTTGGAGTAGTGAGTATGAATAGGGCGGGCATTAGGAGGTGTCGCACCTACCATAAACTGAGTGTTGATATTACCTTTAAGTTCCCGCTTCCAAATACGTTGGATTGCAGAGTACATGGTATTAGCCGGATCCGTCACCGCCATTGTGAAACCGCGTGCACGACAACGTCTTGCCATATAGCCAGAGAAAGTAATGGTTACCTTGTCGCCATAGCCACGTTTAACGCTTGTTCTCACTTTACAGCTACGCTTAGCGCGCTTAATTCTGTTTACGATATGAAGGTTATGTGCCGGTGTCCTGGTTGTTACTGAAATTTTATTGCCTCGACGTGAAGCAGTAAAAGTAGAACGCCTTTCATTAAACATCAATGCGTCAGGCTGAGCATTGTAAGAACTGTACGGTTTTCCATCAAATGCGCCGGGATCAATTTTTGGCCCATTAAAATGAGTGTCATCAAAGATTAGTCGGCCATTGATCGTGTGGATACCTTTGCGTCGAAGTTGACTCAACATTTCACGTAAACCCTGAGTATCAAAGTCAGGTGCGCCATATCCTTTGATATAAACATTACCCGACAAAACGCCACCTTGAAGATTACCATTTGTTGAGATTTCGATGGGCCATCGGTAGTTTGGACCTAAAACTCCGATTGCAACATAAGCCGTCAGTAGCTTCATAACAGAGGCAGGGTTACGCGCAATTTGAGCATTATGAGAGATCAATGGTCGAGGTGATCCAATCGCTTGAACGTAAGCACTCATTCCCCAAGGAGACATTCCTTTAGAGCGTAAAAGCTGTTGTATTTCTGCAGGTAGATTAGGGTAGATCGGTTGTGCGGCGGCTGCCTGATTTGTTGGTATTAGTATCGCCAACATCACGCAGACTGTTGTTAAAATTGCCCTTATTTTCATTTAGTTACACCTTATTTCGGGAGTTATTTTTATTATTATTGTTCAGTACCGATTGTTTATTTGTCGATACCTAGCTCCGACCACATACTATCAACACGGGCCTTAACCTCATCTTTCATTATTATGGGTTCACCCCATTCGCGGGTAGTTTCCCCTTCCCACTTATTGGTTGCATCCATCCCCATTTTAGAACCTAAACCTGAGACAGGCGATGCAAAATCCAAATAATCAATTGGAGTGTTTTCAATCAATAGTGTATCACGTGCAGGGTCCATACGGGTAGTCATTGCCCAAATCACATCTTCCCAGTTCCGTGTATTGATATCGTCATCCACCACAATAACGAACTTAGTATACATGAACTGCCTTAAGAAAGACCAAACGCCCATCATTACCCGCTTAGCATGACCTGGATATTGTTTCTTCATACTCACCACTGCCATTCGGTAGGAACAACCTTCCGGCGGCAAATAGAAATCAACAATTTCTGGAAACTGCTTTTGTAATATAGGCACAAACACCTCATTAAGCGCAACACCAAGTATCGCAGGCTCATCGGGCGGACGACCTGTATAGGTACTATGATAAATTGGTTTATGTCTATGCGTAATGCGCTCTACTGTAAACACTGGGAAGGTATCGACCTCATTGTAATAACCTGTGTGGTCACCAAATGGTCCTTCAGGTGCCATATCATCAGGGTATAAGTGCCCCTCCAATACAAACTCAGCCGTTGCCGGCACCTGTAAGTCATTGCCAATACATTCTGCAAGCTCGGTACGTGATCCTCGTAACAAACCAGCAAATGCATATTCCGATAAAGTGTCAGGAACGGGCGTAACCGCACCTAATATCGTTGCGGGGTCAGCACCCAAAGCAACACTAATAGGGAATTGCTCGCCAGGATGTTCCTGCTTCCATTCGCGAAAGTCTAGAGCACCACCTCGATGTGATAGCCAACGCATGATCAATCGATTCTTACCAATTAACTGCATCCGATAGATGCCAAGGTTTTGACGCTTTTTATGCGGCCCTTTAGTAATGACTAAGCCCCAAGTAATTAACGGTGCAACATCACCCGGCCAGCAATGCTGAATTGGAATTTTATTAAGGTCTACTTGATCATCTTCAATCACCACTTCCTGACAGGCTGGCTTTTTGATTTTCTTCGGTGCCATATCAAGCACCTTGCGATACTTAGGAATCAGGTTTAATGCATCCCGAAATCCTTTAGGGGGCTCTGGCTCTTTAAGCATGGCAAGCAGTTGGCCCACGCCACGCAATGCCTCAACACTTTCCTCACCCATGCCCATCGCAACACGTCTTGTGGTTCCAAATAGGTTTGTTAAAACGGGTGTTTCATGACCTTTTGGATTTTCAAACAGTAGAGCAGGGCCGCCTGCTCTTAAGACGCGATCAGAAATCTCCGTCATTTCCAAATAAGGATCCACTTCAGTAGTGATGCGTTTGAGTTCGCCCTGTGCTTCAAGCTGCTCAATGAAGTCCCTTAGATCTTTATATTTCATGCTCGCTCTATCGGTTGATTGACAAACACTGCTGCCAGCGCGTCGAGTAACTGTTCTATTTGTAAACTGGTGTGCGAAGCTGAAAGAGTCACTCTTAGCCTTGCCTCATTTTTGGGAACCGTAGGAGGGCGTATCGCCGTCACTAAAATACCTTTCTCTTGTAACTGCTGGCTCGCTTTCAAAGCCGCCGCACTACTGCCCATTAGTATCGGCTGTATCGCTGTCTCAGATGGCATCATTGCCAAACCTAACGTTTCTGCGCCTTGCTTAAACTGCTTAATATTCTGCTGTAACTGCTCGCGTCGCCACGACTCTTCTTGAATCAATCGTAAACTCATTCGACCTGCAGCCGCTATTGCTGGCGGCATCGCCGTCGTGAAGACATAGGTTCGCGCCGATTGTATCAGGTATTCAATCAGATCTTGGTCACCTGCTACAAATGCACCTGCTGTTCCCGCGGCTTTTCCCAGTGTCGCCATTAAAACTGGCACTTCATCACTCGTTAGTTTTTGTTGCTCAACTAAACCTGCGCCAGTTTTCCCCAAAACGCCAAAGCCATGGGCATCGTCTACCATCAACCAACTCTTATTTTGCTCAGCAAGCACCGCCATCTCGTTTAGCTTAGCTTCATCCCCATCCATGCTAAACACGCCATCCGTAATCACCATACTGGCACTATCTCCATGACGGTTGAGACGCTTTTCAAGGTTTTCGATATCATTATGAGCGTAACGCCACATGGTCGCGTCACTAAGCCTTCCCGCATCAATCAACGAGGCGTGATTCAAACGATCCTGAAATATCGTTTCATTTTTCTCAGTCAATGCTGAGATAGTACCGAGGTTTGCCATATAGCCCGTCGAAAATAATAAAGCTTGCTCACGACCGGTGAACTCAGCGATTTCTTCTTCAAGTAACTGGTGCTCAATGTTGTGACCATTGATGAGATGTGCAGCACCACTACCAACACCGTATTGTCTGACTGCTGACTCAAACGCTTCGATGAGTTTAGGGTGGTTTGCCAAGCCAAGGTAATCATTACTGCAAAAGGTAAGCAGTTGTTGCCCATCAATAAGCATTGACGGTTGCTGTGCAGATTCACTGAGACGAGGGCGACGATACAGATGTGTTTGCTGTTGCTGCTGAAGAAAATCGTTAATTAGGTTTAAATCTTTTTTCATCAGACCATTATACAAACAAAAAAGGCGCCAATAGGCGCCTTTCAGAATATTTAGCAGTGCTTAGTTTTTCTTGATTGCAAAAACAAACTTGCCTGCTTCTTCACCACTACTCACTAGCTCATGACCTGTCTGCTTACAATACGCTTCAAAGTCTTTAACAGCGCCAGGATCAGTAGCGATTACTTTGATTACTTCGCCCACTTCCATGCCGTTCATTGCTTTTTTACAACGCAAAATTGGCAACGGGCAATTTAGTCCAGATGCATCCAATTCCGTATCAAACTCACTCATTTTAGTCTCCAGTATATTAGACATCGCTGATATTGACAGTTACGATAACAGCATTAAAAATAGTAAGCTAGTCTATTGCGAACTTAGGTAGTGTCTATATCTAACAATTGATATGCTTATCAATAATCCTCAAACTAACATTAAACAGCGAATAGTCTCATGCTACTAAACTTCACCAAAATGCACGGCCTTGGTAATGACTTTATCGTTATTGACGCCACTGCTGAAGCATTAAACCTGAGCAATGACACTATCCAACAGCTGTCTGACCGTCATCTAGGGATCGGCTTTGATCAAATGCTGGTAGTCGAATCAACCGATATTCCAGACTGTGATTTTCGCTATCGCATCTTTAATAGTGATGGTGGCGAAGTGGAACAATGCGGCAACGGCGCTCGTTGTTTTGCACGTTTTGTCACGGACATGGGTTTGAGTAACAAACAAGAAATTCCAGTGCTTACATCGGGTGGACGCATCGTACTTAAGTTGCAAGACGATGGACAAGTTACCGTGGATATGGGCGCTCCTGAACTAATCCCCAATAAAATTCCCTTTTCCGCTGAACAACAACAAGCGACTTATCGACATACTATCGCTGGCCGTAATCTTGCGTTTGGTGCTGTCTCAATGGGTAATCCACATGCTGTTATTACAGTCGATGATGTTGATACTGCTGCTGTTGAATTAATCGGAGCTGCTTTTCAAGAAGATCCCATTTTCCCAAAACAAGTTAATGTGGGTTTCATGCAGATTGTAGACAGAAAAACGATTCGTTTACGTGTTTTTGAACGTGGTGTCGGTGAAACAATGGCTTGTGGTACGGGAGCTTGTGCGGCTATCGTGGCCGGCCATCTTCAAGGCTTATTAGATGATACCGTTACTGTTATACTGCCCGCAGGCAATCTAATAATTAATTGGGCAGGGGACACTAGTGTCGTAAAAATGACGGGGCCTGCCACTACCGTATACCACGGAACTATAACTGTATGACTAAAACCGCTGAATCAACGTTAGTAGAACCGCTTGATGATCTCGCTGTCGTTGATTACCTAAAGCATAATCCAGCCTTCTTAATTCAAAACGACGAATTACTTGAAGTGCTAGAAGTGCATCAAGGCGTCACTGGGGCTACCTCATTACTTGAACGTCAAATCTCAGTGTTGCGTGGCAAGAATAAACACCTCGAAGATCAGTTAGATAATCTTATCGTTGCAGCGCGTAGTAATGAGCAGATCATGAAACGCCTGCAACACCTCACATTGGAGCTCTTGCGCGCCGATGATCTTGACATGCTACTAAGCACTTGTCAGGACGTACTCCGTGGTGACTTCAATTCTGACTTTGTGTCATTCAGACTGTTTCAAGACAAACCAAACGATTCAAACATGCCCGGTCTGCATTATGTGAAAAGTAATCACACGATGATGAAAGCATTTGATGCGTTATTTAAAGACCTCAAACCTGTTTGTGGGCCGTGCCCTGAAGAACAGCTTAACTTCCTTTTCCGTGAAAATGGTTCTCGTATTAAGTCTGTCGCGCTTATCCCACTGCAATGTAATCATTCTATTGGTTTACTTGCCTTAGGCAGTGTTGACCCAGATCGATTTCACAAAGGCATGGGAACTGTTTTTATTAGCCATCTTGGTGAGCTTATTGCCACCGCTATCTCTAAACATATGGAATAACCGTTATGTCTGGGTCTTCACCTGTATTAGATCCAAACCTACAAACGTTTATTGAGTACCTTCAATACGAAC
>CALKXC010000298.1 GCA_938004025.1 uncultured Leucothrix sp.
CCGTGCTCGCCATATTCTTTAAAGCAGTTTTGCAGGGCTTTAAAGTCATTGGCTCTCGGCCCAAAGTGACTTAGATGGTTATCGCCGCGATTGGTCGCCTCTTCAACGCCTTGTTTGAACTCTTCACGCGTCAAGCTGTGAAAGCTGTCGCCCTCGATAATGCCTGCGTTTATCCCTTCGCGTCGAAATATATTAATGAAGGCATCACGAACATAAGTTGTGCCAGCACCTGATGAACCGGTAACTGCAACGACAGGGTGTTTGGCTGACATCCGCAGCTCTCTCCAAAATAGATTTTTAAAATTAAGCGAACAAGTCTATCAGACTCAACTTAGGCATAGTAAAAGATAAAAAGAGGTACTCACACTAACTATTGTTACGAGAAGGATGTTTTTTAAGCAACTATTTTTCAAAAAAATCAGGCTAGAGGGCATATTTCAAGAATTTTTTTTCATATTTTCAGATTATTTTTATCTGAACGAGCTTGACATTGATTTAACCAAGTCTTTTTCCACAGGCTGTGGATAACTCTGTTGATAGTATTGAGCTTTATAAGCTAAGTTATTGACACCGTTATCATTTACGATGTTGTATGATTTTTAAACCAAACTAATTAATCAATAATAACAATAACTTAGCGATTTTTAGATGGGAGGTCGTCGACATTCATAATTCGATTTTCCGTTTGAAACGACAGGCTAAGCAGTGTGAATAACTGATGTAACCGAAACTTAATATTAGCTTAATAAAAATTCCGTTAAGCAAGAATTAAGAAATTATTCAGCTTTACAAAGCGATAGTTTCGTGAAACTGAATGAAATTAAACCAAGTGGAAAGTGACGCCACGAAAAGATACGTTAGAGCCACTATTAAAGTAACTTATTGTTAAACCATTGTTTTTGTAATTGCAAAGCTTTTTATGCACAATTCCTGTGGATAACTTTGTGGACTAGTCTGCTACAAGTGTGACCAAGCCAGTAAAATCAAGGGTTTAAGCAAAAAGGGGATATTTTACCCTAATATTGATTTTTTTATATAAAACAATTACTTATGAATATTTTCTTGACTGGATTATTGCCAATATCGCGTAGATTAACACTTTGTTAAGAATTGATAACGAGTGTGAATAAGTCAATATGGGTTGTGCATAGTAGCGAGCACTATATCTTGTGCTTGGTCATTAATTTCGTGTAATAGAACACTATTGATTCGGTATGAAAGAAATCTCACAAGTCGTGTACAATATCGCGATTTGCCCAGAGTCTAAAGTCTAATGAGTGAAGCCGTAGCCACTAAAACTTCGAATAATCGCGTTGGGATGATCAGTTTAGGATGTCCTAAAGCATTGGTCGACTCTGAGCGAATTGTGACTCAGTTACGAATAGAGGGCTATGAAATTAGCCCCAGCTATGAAGGAGCTGACGTTGTTGTAGTGAACACCTGTGGTTTTATTGATGCTGCTGTGGAAGAGTCTCTAGACACAATAGGTGAAGCACTAGAAGAAAACGGCAAGGTTATTGTCACGGGTTGTTTGGGTGCAGATTCTGAAAAAGTGTTAGAAGCACATCCTGGCGTACTCGCCGTTAGTGGCCCTCATGCTTATGAAGAAGTGATGACCGCGGTTCGAGCGACTATCAGGCCACCGCATGATCCTTTTGTAGACCTTGTGCCACCACAAGGTATTAAGTTAACGCCACGGCATTATGCCTATCTAAAGATCTCAGAAGGCTGTAACCACCGCTGCTCATTCTGCATCATTCCATCAATGCGGGGTGACTTGGTCACTCGCTCAATTGGTGAGGTAATGCAGGAAGCTGAGAATCTCGCTAAATCTGGTGTAAAAGAGCTTTTAGTGGTGTCGCAAGATACCAGTGCTTACGGTGTTGATATCAAGTATCAAACGGGCTTTTGGAATGGCCGTCCAATTAAGTCACACATTCAGCAATTGGCTGAGGCGCTTGGCGAGTTGGGCATCTGGGTGCGTTTGCATTACGTATATCCTTACCCGCACGTTGATAAGCTGATACCTTTAATGGCTGAAGGAAAAATCCTGCCTTATCTAGATATACCGTTCCAGCATGCGAGTCATCGTATTCTAAAAGATATGAAGCGACCGGCTCATGCTGAGAAGGTGTTGGATCGCTTAAAAGTCTGGCGAGACATTTGCCCAGATATAACGGTACGCAGTACTTTTATCACCGGTTTTCCTGGTGAGACAGAGGAAGATTTTCAGGTGTTGTTAGACTTTATTAAAGAAGCACGACTAAACCGGGTAGGCTGCTTTACTTATTCTCCTGTTGAAGGCGCGACGGCAAACGACTTGCCAAATCACGTACCGGAAGATGAGAAGCAGGATAGATTAGAAAGATTTATGGAAGTTCAGGCGGACATCAGCGCAGAGTTGTTGTCCAAGCAAATTGGTAAGCGCATGACCGTGCTAACCGATGAAGTGGGTGATGACTTTACGATTGCTCGCAGTAAGATGGATGCGCCTGAGATTGATGGTGTTGTACAAATTGACGGTGAAATGTTAGAGCCAGGTCAGTTTGCTGAAGTTGAAATTACTCACGCAGATGAACACGATCTGTGGGGTAAGCTTGTCTAGATAATTCATGCCTGATGGCAAAACAATAGGGAAATGAAATGAAAAAAACGATAATTGCAGCCTCTGTTGCTCTAATCATGGCTTCTGGAAGTGTATTTGCTGAAGCAAGCAAACTGGCCTCTGAAGATGACAAACTAAGCTACAGCTTAGGTATGCTAATAGGTGAGCGAATTCTGAAGCAGTATTCAGAAGAGATTGATTATTACATCCTGCTAGAAGCAATGCGTGCGCAGCATCAAGGTTCTGAGACTGTAATCAGCATGGAAGAAGCTAACGCGACGATGCAAGCCAGCGAAGAAAAAGCGATGGCCGCCGCTGCTGAAGAAGCAAAGCTTGCGTCGGCTAAAGCAATAGCCCTTGGTCAAGCGTTCATGCTGCAAAATAAATCCGTTGAAGGTGTAATGACCACGGACAGTGGTATTCAATATCAGGTGCTAACGGCAGCAGAAGGCCCTAAGCCAAAAGCAACAGATATAGTTAAAGTACATTACAAAGGTACGACTATTGATGGAAAAACTTTTGATAGCTCTTATGATCGCGGTCAGCCAGCTGAGTTCGGTTTGAACCAAGTGATTCCAGGTTGGACAGAAGGCGTTCAGCTAATGAGTGTTGGCAGCAAGTACAAGTTCGTTATCCCTTCAAAGCTTGCTTACGGCGAGCAGGGTGCTGGTGCAAGTATCGGCCCAGGCGAGACCTTAATCTTTGAAGTAGAATTACTGGAAATTTTGAACACTGAGAAGTAATTTTTATGCAGCGAATTGCGGCTAAATCACCACAGGCTCAGCGCGCCTACGAGCTTGTGGTTTCTCTTCAGCAGCGTTTTGTGAATAGAATGCAATCGCTAAGCCTAGATCACGGTTCAAGCCGCCAGTTTGAGCCGGTTGAATGGTTCCGTGCAGAGGGCTTACATGGCGGTGGTATGCGCTATGTTGCCACGGATAAGCAGGTTTTTAACCAAGCCTCGGTTAACGTCTCTCAAGTGCAATATGACGCTGACGATAGTAAGTCGTTGGCGTCAGCGACGGCACTGTCCAGCATTATTCACCCTTATCATCCCCTAGCTCCATCCATGCATTTACATGTCAGTTGGACAGAAATGAAAAGCGGGCATGGTTACTGGCGGGTGATGGCAGACTTGAATCCCGCGATTGAAAACCCACAGCACACCGCAGCTTTTCATGAGGCGTTATTAGCGGCTGCCGGTAAAAGCCTAAGTGATGAAATGGTTGCTTCAGCATTAGCTCAAGGGGATCGGTACTTTCATATCCCGGCGTTAGGGCGACATCGTGGGGTTTGTCATTTCTACTTAGAAAACTACTTCACTGACGATGCAGAAGCAGATTTGTTGATGGCAGAGAATGTTATTGCTAGTGTGATCGAGGCCTACCACGGCTTAGTAAACGGCACGCTTGCTGAAAAACAATCCCCTCAAACCGAAGACTTTAGAAAGCAGCTGGATTATCACAGTTTGTATTTCTTCCAAGTGCTGACTTTGGATAGAGGAACGACCTCGGGTTTGCTGGTACACGATCAAAATGATGTAGGAATTCTTGGTTCGCTACCGACCGCAGTGGATCGTGAGTTGATTGGATCGTGGAAGCCCAATATGCCTGCTCCGCAAGGTGAATTACTGGATGCTTTATTAGCTTGTTTACCAAGTCCTGATCCCGCGGATGACCGTCGATATGGTATCGATGAGTCGGTCAAAAAAGCCTTAGCAGATGCGGTTCGAAAGCATTACAAACAACACCCCGAAGCGATGGCGCTGCAAGCTAGCGGTGACGTGATTCCTCCCACGGTTGCTAACCATCGATAAACGACGCCTCAATCGATGAGTTTTTTAAATGGAATCACCCTGCTGCTCATCTATCAGCTGGTTGGCGAAGCGACTGTTTTATATTTGAAGCTGCCCGTACCTGGGCCAGTTATGGGGATGGTGTTATTATTTATCACTCTGTTGATACGCAACCAAACCCCAGAATCATTAGAGACCGCTTCAAGCGCCCTACTCAGCCATTTACCGCTGTTATTCGTGCCTGCAGGTGTGGGTATGATGGTGCATTTTCAGCGTATTGGTAATGAGTGGTTGTCTATAAGTTTGGCGATTATAGTGAGTACGGTAGTAACTTTGGTGCTAACGGCGCTTATCATGCAAGGTTGCCAAAAGCTGTTAACAAAGTCAGGCGATGACGATGCCTGAGTCCGATTTATCAACCATTTGGGTTTACCTGTCAGCATCTCCTTTGTTAGGCCTAACGATGACGATGCTGGTTTACGTTCTGGCCTATCGACTCTACGTATTTGCCAATTCCACGCCGTTGCTGAACCCCGTGATTACAACCATAGCCGTGCTCATCACGGTACTCATGCTCACTGACACAAGCTATGAAGCTTATTTTGAAGGCGGGCAGTTTGTGCATTTCCTGCTGGGACCTGCAACGGTCGCTTTGGCCATTCCTTTATATCAGCAGTTTTC
>CALKXC010000299.1 GCA_938004025.1 uncultured Leucothrix sp.
TATTCCTGTGTTTGGGATTACTATTGCCACTTTGGTACTCGATGAACAATTGGAAAACTTCCACTTCATTGGCATCTTGCTAGTTGCAACAGGTTTGTTGCTGGCGAACCTCACGGCAACCTCATTACAAAAAATCAAAAAATGAAGAAGTTTCTAAATTACTCCCTGATGATTATTGCGTTATCTGCTTTCGCATTTGGTTTATATTTTTTTAATGAGAGTGAACTATCAAGCAACACTGCAAGCTGCAATCTTGAAGGCAAAGTCATTAGAGTGGTTGATGGTGACAGCATCACCGTTTTGGATAATCAAAAAGAACAACACAAAGTTCGTTTGGCTGGAATTGATGCTCCGGAGCGAAAACAACCCTATGGAAAAGTAGCTCGTCAATTTTTAGCCAAGCATATATTTAAAAAACAGGTGTGCGTGGGTTGGTATAAACGAGATAAATATCAGCGGCTGGTCGGTGTTGTTCGTTTTGAAGGCGAAGATATGAATCTCAAATTGGTGAAAGCGGGTTTGGCTTGGCATTACAAACAGTATCAAAATGAGCAATCAAAGTCGGATAGAATTCTGTATGCAAACGCTCACGAAAAAGCTAAAGATTCAGAAGTCGGCTTGTGGGGACACTCAGGACCAGTCGCGCCTTGGTTGTGGCGACGGGGGGAACGTTAGCTACCAATAAATGACATCATCGGTAGTGAAAAAATAAACACGATAATGAAAAGTAAAACTGGGATAACCCAACCACCAGATGTTGCTTCCGGACTATTCTCTGGAGGCGTTTCTCCGGGCTCTAGATAAAACTTTCGAACCGATAAAATCTCGCCAGCCGGAAGGCGCAGTTCACCGTACCAAAATTTCATTGTGACAAAACCAAAGGCAACATCAACGCTTTTAGCCTTATAAATTTTGCCACTTTTGGTTTTTACCGTGTACTTCACCTCCGCTGCCCTCTGTATTATTATTATGTATCATCATGAAAAATAGCATATTTTTTCCACATAAGCCAAACTAATATGTTTAAAATAGCCTCAACTCGTTTAAATTTTACCCGACACGTTTTAAGCAATTGAGATCACTAATGGCTTGGCCGACTTATAGGCAAATAGTTAAATTTAAGACTGCCATTAATGGCATTAGCCATTCGCGAACGAAAGTGTAAAAATACATCATGCTTAAAAATTTCTTTTCCCAGTTTATCGACCCTATGGGTATCGATGACATCAGTCGACCGCCTAACAATACCGCCGCCTTTTTTAAATATTATTTAAAACCGATTCGCTGGTTTTTAGTGGCACTCTTGTTTACTTCCGGCATAGCGACCATTTCCGAGCTAATGCTTTATGTCTATCTCGGCGATATCGTCGATTGGATGGGTACTGGCAACCCCGATACTTTTTTTGAGGACCACAAAACAGCGCTCATATGGATGCTGGTAGTCGCGGTGATAATCCGTCCTGTTTCGCTGTTAGCATCACGCGGCCTGATCATGTTTTCCTTAGTGGTGGGTTTGGGAAATAGAATTCGCTGGCATAACCATCGCTATGTTTTGCGCCAAAGCCTATCTTATTTTCAAAACGATTTTGCGGGCCGTATCTCGCAAAAAGTAATGCAAACCGGCCACTCTACTCGTGAAGCGGTGATGAGTGTGATTGATGGCGTCTGGCTGCTAATCGTTTACTTAATTGGTATCGCTTGGCTGTTTGTGGATATGGATTGGCGACTACTGTTGCCACTTTGTTTTTGGATTGTCGGCTATATATTGGTTATTGTCTTTCAAGTGCCTGCAGTACGTGGGCGCTCGGCTGCCCTATCAGAAGCCAACTCTCAATTGTTAGGGCAAGTGGTCGACGGCTACACCAACATCCAATCGGTAAAGCTATTCGCCACCACCAACCAAGAAGATGCGTTTGCCGCAACGTTCATGCGCAAGCACACCTCAACTTTCCGGGATCTATTGGATTCAATCTTCAATATGACCATCACCCTAACAGTGCTCAATACCATTTTGGTTGTGGGAACGGCAGGCTTATCGATTTACCTTTGGCAAATTGGTCAGGTAAGCGTCGGTACTATTGCCATCGCCAATGCTTTGATCATGCGAGTTAACCAAATGTCAGGCTGGATACTCCGTACTATCACGTCTTTGTTTGAACAGATTGGAACGGTTGAAAACGGCATCGATACCATCTCAAAGCCGAATGACATCTTAGATAAAGAAGATGCTGAAACACTCAAACTCACAGATGGCGTTATTGAGTTTGAAGACGTCAGCTTCCGCTACAGCGAAGACAATCACGTCATCGAGCAATTCCAACTCAAAATGAAGCCAGGTGAAAAGATTGGCCTAGTAGGACGCTCTGGTGCCGGTAAATCTACCTTAGTGAATCTCTTATTACGTTTTTATGATGTCGATTCCGGGCGCATCCTAATCGACGGCCAAGACATCTCCCAATGCTCACAGCAAAGCCTGCGAGCGCACATTGCGATGGTTACCCAAGACACATCACTACTGCATCGATCAGTAAGAGACAACATTCGTTATGGCAAACCTCAAGCCTCCGAAGAAGAAATCATCCGCGCCGCCAAACTTGCTGAAGTCGATCAATTCTTACCGCACTTAATCGATCCAAAAGGCAACCGAGGCTACGATGCACTAGTGGGAGAACGTGGCGTAAAACTTTCAGGCGGGCAAAGACAGCGTATCGCCATCGCTAGAGTGATCTTAAAAGACGCGCCGATTTTAGTATTAGACGAAGCGACATCCGCCCTAGACTCCGAAGTCGAGCAAGCCATACAAAGCCAGCTAGAACAGCTCATGACAAGCAAAACCGTCATCGCGATTGCTCACCGCTTATCAACAATCGCTGCCATGGATAGACTCATTGTGATGGATGAAGGCCGCATAATTGAACAAGGCACGCACGAGGAATTACTCACCCAAAACGGCCTCTATGCCAACCTTTGGGCACGCCAGTCAGGCGGCTTCTTAGCCAAAGGCTAATTCGAGATTACTGCTGTCAGAGTGGTGTGTTGCGTGAGCACGACTTCCCGAGCCCAGTTATTGGTTCACCAATAACTGGCGAGGAGGAGGTGAATGCAATACACCGCTCTGACATAAACGAAGTACTAGGCCTTAGGAATGTACTCTTCACAGTGCTGCGCCGCCACACCATCGTCATACCAAGACGCACGGTTCGGCCAAAAGATATTAGCCTGAGGACGAATCCCAGGATCTGAATCCAACGTTCCCGCCGGAATAATCATTGCATTACCTGCACCATTCAAATAAGGCACAACCGAACCACAGTTCGTGCAAAAGCATTTTCCAAACGTTGGCGCACTGGCCAAGTTATAACGCTTAACTTGGTCCTCACCCGAAACGATTTTCACGTTATCTGGTGCAGTAAAAATATTAGCAACGTGTGCACTTCCACTGGCTTTTTGACAACGTGAGCAGTGGCACATCATAAAGCCTTTCAACTCACCCGTGACCTCGTAGCTGACTTCGCCGCACAAGCAGCTTCCTGTAAGATTTTCAGACATAGACTATCCTCCTTTGTTTGCGGTATTTATATCACAAACACCACCTATTGTGAGAGATAGCGAAAGATTACTGAAAAGTTTAGGGTTAACCATGGCTGACCCCGTTTGCTTGATCCCTACTCCTCCAGAACAACAAAGGGGGTTAGTCAATTATTCATAGAATGGGAGAGCCGCTCAAATGCCACACTTTAAAAAAATATTCATCGCTACAGCGTTTTTATTATCGATGATTCATGGTGTAGTATCAGCGTTAGACCCTTCCGATGATCCACTTGCCAATTATGCCGCTGAGAAAGTTAGTGAAAACACTTGGGTTGTTCATGGTTCTCTGGAATTCCCAACACCTCAGAACAAAGGCTTTATGAACAATCCTGCGTTCACGGTGACCGATAAAAGCGTTGTGGTGTTTGACCCTGCATCAAGCCTACAAGCGGGTGAAGGCCTGCTGAAGAAAATCAAAAAAATCACAGACAAGCCTATCACTCACGTCTTTATCTCTCATGTTCACGGCGATCACTGGTTAGGCAACCAAGCAATAAAGGCAACTTATCCTGATGCTAAGTTTTACGCACATCCACAGATGATTGAAGCAGCAAACGACGGTGAAGCTGACAACTGGGTTGCGCTAATGGAAAACCTAACGGAAGGCGCCACCAAGGGTACCGAAGCCATTGTGCCGGACATTGCTTTGAGTGATCGTCAGGAAATCAAAATTGACAATATTACTGTGCGAGCCTACCTCGATGATTGGGCGCACACTAAAAGCGATGCGATGTTTGTCATCCCTGAAGAAAAAGTTCTCGTCACCGGCGACAACGTGACTTATCGACGCATCGCGAGAATGTCGGATGGTAACTTTCAAGGCAATATCGCCTCCATTGAAAAAGCATTAGAAACCGAAGTAGAGATTGTAGTGCCAGGTCACGGCCCAACCGGTGGCAAGGAAATATTGGGAATCTTTAAAAGCTATCTGCAAACCATTTACGAAGCGTCTGAGCAGGCCGTTGAAGACGATAAAGAACCCTATGAAGTCAAAGCTGAGCTGCTTCCTAGCATGGATGCCTATCACAAATGGTCAGGCTTTGAAGGCGAGTTTGGCCGGCACATCAGCCAAGCAATGCTCGAAGCAGAAGATGCAAATTTTTAAATAGCATCTCTTAGTTCAACTCGGCGTATCTTGCCTGAGATAGTCTTAGGCAAGGACTCGACAAAGTGAATTTCGCGTGGGTATTTAAACGGCGCGCTTTGCTTTTTACAAAAGTCTTGTATCTCTTTTACCAGATCATCACTACCTTTAAGGCCAGCATCCAGCACCACAAACGCACAAACAATTTCCCCACGAACCTCATCAGGCTTAGCCACTACTGCACTTTCTACCACTGCGTCATGTTCGATTAGCGTGCTCTCTACTTCAAACGGACTTATGCGATAACCTGCAGAAGTAATTAAGTCGTCTGCTCGCCCAATAAACCAGAGATAACCATCTTCATCGCGTGTTGCAGTATCACCGGTGTAATACCAACCATGTTTGAAAGCGCGTTTATCTAATTCCTGATCTGCTCCTGTGAAATAGCCATGAAAGAGGCCCGGCGGCCATTTTTCAGTGATTCGAACGGCAATATGACCAATTTCATCATTCGCTAAACGATTGCCATCATCATCAATGACATCGACATCAAACCCAGGCACTGGCTTACCCATTGAACCGAATCGTACGGGCACATCGGGGAAGTTCGCAACTATGTTGACGGTTTCAGTTTGCCCATACCCATCAGCGATTATCGTTCCTGTATGTTTTTCCCAATTGCGAATCGCTTCTGGGTTAAGGGGCTCTCCCGCCCCAAAAGAACGTCGCAGCCCCCCTAGCTCATAAGCTGACAAATCCATATTGGCAAACAGTCGATAAACCGTCGGTGGCGCGCAGAAAGTAGTGACTCCTAGCTGCTTTATTAAACGTAGATGTAGATGGGCGTCGAACGCGCCACGCCCGTCATAAAGCACAAATGCAGTACCGAGTAGGAACTGTGGGAATAACATTCCCCACGCCGCTTTTGACCAACCTGTGTCTGTTAACGTCCAATGTAAATCGGTTGGTTGAAGGTCCATCCAAAACAATCCTGTAGCAACTTGAGCCAAGCCATATCCATAGCTCCTAGGGACGAGCTTTGGCATTGAGGTTGTGCCAGAGGTGAAGTACGCCATCATGATGTCTTCGGCGTCATTTCTAGGTCGTGCGTCGCGATCAAAGTCGTCACTTGCACTCGCACAAAGCTCATCTAAAGAAAGCCAACCTTCACGGGCTTTACCTACTACGATAAACGTCGTCAGAGTCGGACAACTTTCTCTGACTTCATCAATTAACGCGCAGTGCTCTTCACCAACGATAACGGCTTTGGCTGAGGAATTTTGTACTCGATAAGCAATGTCTTTACCCGTTAACAAACTGGTGCCAGGCATCGAAACCACCCCCAATTTCATACAGGCAAACATAACGGTATACCAAGCGGGCACTCTCGGGATAACGACTGCGGCAAAGTCTCCAGCACTTAACCCCAAGGATTCCAAGGCATTGGCAAATTGATTAGAAGATTGCGTTAGCCATTGATAACTAATGGGATTTACCTCATTACCATCCCCCGAAACAGCGACGATGGCCGTTTGATCCGGTGAGGTGGCTGTATGAGCATCAATAACATCGAAAGCAAAGTTAAATTGTTCAGGTACTTCTAAGGAGTAATGCTCCCTCGCGTGCTCGTAATCTCTGCGAACTTCTGAAAAATCTAACATATCCTCTCCTTGTTTTTGTAACCTTTGCTCAAATTACTGAAGCCTAAAACTAACTTTGATGCTATCACTAAACTCTGAGTTTTCAGTCAAAACAACGGCTTTTCTGAGCTTGTAAACAGCTCATAGAGATTTTTCATCAGAATGCCGCGCTTTGGGTTAAAATACCCGCCAACTAAAATAACTTGTGACCTAGTCCATGTACTCTTTGCTAATTACATTTTTTCTTATCGCGCTGCTGTTTTCGTTCCTTTGCTCGCTTTGGGAGGCTGTTTTACTAAGCATCACTCCTTCTTACGCTCAAATAAAATTACAAGAAGGCACTTCAGTCGGTAAGCAGCTTCAAGTTTTCAAACAGAATATAGATCAACCACTTGCGGCTATTTTAACGCTTAACACCATCGCGCATACCGTCGGAGCGTTGGGAGTGGGTGCTCAGGCTGCACAGATTTGGGCAGATTCTAACCCGATTATTACAGGGTTTGTTGTACCTGCGTTAATGACCATGGCCATTCTTATATTTTCAGAGCTGATTCCTAAGACATTAGGTGCCAATTATTGGAAGCCGCTTTGTAATTTCACTGTTAAGTCATTGGTATTACTGATTAAAGTACTCTACCCGCTCGTTTGGTTTAGCCAGCTCATCACCAAGAAACTTAAAAAGGACAAAGGGCAAGCTGTATTTACTCGTTCTGACTTTTTAGCCATGACTGAATTGGGTCAGCAAGAAGGTGTCTTTGCGCAAACTGAGTCGCACCTTATTAATAACCTGTTGCAGTTCAACTCAGTACAAGCAAGTGACGTGATGACACCACGCACAGTAGTCATCAAAGTAGAAGAATCTAAAACCATTGCTTCTTTTTACGAAGCGAATAA